>JAKBCD010000410.1 GCA_021808205.1 Pseudomonadota bacterium
CCAAGATCAAAACCCGGCGGTTCGATGATATCGTGGCCGAGTTGCGTGGGTTTTTCGACGCGCATGAGGCCGAAGGCACCATCGCGGGCGGGGCACATCTGGAAATGACCGGGCAGAACGTGACCGAGTGCATCGGCGGTGCGCGCGGGCTTTCGGAAGAAGGGCTGGGCACGCGCTACGAGACCTTCTGCGACCCACGGCTGAATGCCGAGCAGGCGCTGGAGGTGGCGTTCTATCTGGCCGAGGAGCTGAAATCCCGCCGCGCGTCCCGGACCGCTACGTGACACCGGCGCCGATTTCGGACGGCGAGATTACCGCCCGGACTGACGCCTATTTCAACCGCACCCGCCAGATTGTGAGCCGGTTTGGCGATGCGGTTGTGACCTACGCCATTTTTCTGCGCCGCCCGGTGGTGTGCGCCCCGGCAATGATGGTGGAGTGGTTGCGGGCGGTGGCTGCCGCGCGCGGGCAGGACTTTAAAATCGAGCTGCCGCACAAGGAAGGCGAATGGGTGGGGGCGGGCGAGCCGCTGGCGTATGTGACCGGCAGCCTCAGCGCCCTGGCGGATTTGGAAACCCTGGCCTTGCAGAAAATAGGTGCGGCCTGTGTGGCGGCGCATAACGCCTTCCAGATGGCCGCCGCCTTGCCCAAGACCGCGTTTCTGGCGATGGAAGCGCGCCATTGCGCCGGGGCGGAGATGCAGGAGATGATGGCCTATGCCTGCGCTGTCGGCTCGCGCGCTGCCCAGGCGGAGGGGGCAAAGGGCTTTATCGGCAACGCCAATGACTGGACGGCGCATTATTTCGGCGCGGCGAAGGGCTACGGCACGATGCCCCATGCGCTGATCGGCTATGCGGGGTCCACTTTGCGCGCGGCAGAGATGTTCGTGGAAACCTATCCGGGCGAGCCGGTGACCGTGCTTTCCGATTATTTCGGGCGCGAGGTGACGGACACGCTGGAGGTGTGCCACCGGTTTCCTGAAATGGCGGCGGCAGGCCAGCTTTCCGTGCGGTTGGATACGCATGGCGGGCGGTATTTTGAAGGGCTGGGGCCACAGGAAAGCTATGCCGTGCTGGAACGCAACGCGCCGGGTGCGTTGCGGCGCTATCGCAGCCAGAGAGAGCTTGGGTATTTGATCGGCACCGGGGTTTCCGCCGCCGCGATCTGGAAGATGCGCGAGGCGCTGAACGAGGCTGGGTTTAAGGCTGTGAAAATCGTCGCGTCCTCGGGTTTTGGCGTGGAGAAATGCTCGGTGATGGCGGATGCAAAGGCGCCGATCGACGTGGTGGGCACGGGAAGTTTTATCCCCGAGAGCTGGAGCGAGACCTATGCCACGGCGGATATTGTGGCTTATGACGGGGTGGCGCGGGTGAAGATCGGGCGGGAGTTTTTGCTCCGCCAGCCGCCGGAATAGGCTTATGACGCAGTCTCTGAACATCGCCATCGCGCAGATCAATCTGCATCTGGGCGCGATCGACAAGAACCTGGCGAAGATCCGCGCCGCGCGGGCGGAAGGCGCACGGTTGGGGGCGGATTTGGTGGTAACGCCGGAGCTTTCCATTGCAGGCTACCCGCCGGAAGATTTGGTGTTGAAACCGGCTTTCGTGGTGGCCTGCGAGGCGGCGGCGGCGGAACTGGCGAAGGACACGGCGGATGGCGGGCCGGGGCTGATTGTGGGCCTGCCCTGGCGGGATGGCGAGAGGTTGCACAATGCCGCGTTTCTGCTGGAAGGCGGGCGCATTGTGGCAAAGCGGGCGAAGGTGGAGCTACCGAATTACGGCGTGTTCGACGAGAAGCGGGTGTTCGATGCGGGTATGCCTTCCGGCCCGGTGGTGTTCCGGGGTTTTCGCATCGGCTTGATGATCTGCGAGGATTGGTGGCTGCCGCATGTTTCGGAAACACTGGCTGAAACCGGGGCGGAGATGCTGCTTTCCATCAACGGCTCGCCTTATGAGGATGGCAAGCAGAATGTGCGCGTAACGCTGGCGGTGGAACGCGTGGTGGAAACCGGGCTGCCTTATGTGTTTGCCGCCCAGGTTTGCGGGCAGGACGAGGTGGTGTTCGACGGCGCTTCCTTCATTCTGAATGCCGATCGTACCCTTGCGGTGCAGATGCCGTATTTTGAGGAAGCGGTGATGCTGACGCGCTGGACCCGCACTGAGGCGGGGCTGGTTTGTGAACCGCAGCCTTTGCCGTCGGAGCCCGACCGGTTTGAACTGATCTACCAGGCGATGATGTGGGGCCTGCGCGATTACGTGAATAAAAACGGCTTTCCCGGTGTGGTGCTGGGGCTTTCAGGCGGCATCGATTCCGCCATTTCCGCTGCCGTGGCCGCCGATGCGCTGGGGCCTGAGCGCGTGCGCGCGGTGATGCTGCCCAGCCCTTATACCTCGGCCCATAGTTTGGAAGACGCCGCGGCCTGCGCTGAGATGCTGGGGATACCCTACGAGACCATCCCCATTTCCGGGGCGATGCAGGCCTTTGGCGCGGCTCTGGCTCCGGCCTTCGCGGGGAAGGCCCCGGATATCACCGAGGAGAATATCCAGTCCCGCTCGCGGGGGCTGATTCTGATGGCGATTTCCAACAAATTCGGGCCGATGGTGCTCACCACAGGCAATAAATCTGAGATGTCTGTGGGTTACGCGACACTTTATGGCGATATGTGTGGCGGCTATTCGGTGT
>JAKBCD010000411.1 GCA_021808205.1 Pseudomonadota bacterium
GCGAGAATGCGAAGCCGCGCGAAGCCTGGCAATGATGTCCTGCCGCGAGGCTGAGCGGTCCACCCAGACGATTTCGGTGCGTGGTGTCATGATCGCGCGCACGGGTTTGTCCGCCAGGCGCAGCACGCGCTCGATAATGTCGCGCTCCTCGGTTTCCAGCACGCCGGATTCGGTGCCTTCCACCAGCATGGCCTTCAGCTCTTCTTCCGAAACGCCACGCCGGTCTTCCCGGGTGGGGCCGAATACGCGCAGCACCAAATCGGTGGCTTTGCTCAGCAACCAGATGGCGGGTGCTGCGGTTTTGGCAAGAATCGCAATGGGCCCCGCAACCAGCACGGCCAGGCGCTCCGGGTGGCGCAGCGCCAGCTGCTTGGGCACCAGCTCGCCAAACACCAGGGTGAGAAACGTGATGGCCAGCACGGTGAGAACCACGCCGAGCGGGGCGGCATAAGCGGCAATGTAGGGGATGTGGCGCAAGGGCCCCTGCATACGCTCGCCCAGCTGTGCGCCGCCAAACACGCCGGTGAGGATGCCAATGAGCGTGATGCCAAACTGGGTGGTGGGCAGAAAGCTTTGCGGATCGTCCGCCAGCAGGCGCGCGCGGGTGGCGCCGCGCAGGCCCTGGCGCTCCATGAGGGTGAGCATGGCGCGGCGGGAGGAAACCAGCGCCAGTTCCGCCAGCGCGAAGGCGCCGTTCAGCAGAACCAGAAGCGCCAAAACAGCGAGTTGCAGAAAGAGAGGCATAAGCGGGTTGTAGCTTGGTTTCGTGGCGCGCGCGATTGTTGCATACAGGGCAGGTATTGCTGAAGCAGGGCATCAGCTTGCCGAATTAATTAATTGATAAAATTAGACTTTATGAAAACCTGCAAAAAATTCGGTAACAAACATTAAATTTTGTTTGCCTTAGTTGGGCCACATTCGCGCCCATCCGGCGCCGCACTGAATTGCGATGTTCATGTCGGCCCGGGGCTTGTCCCGGGTAGAAGCTCGGATAGTCCGCATGACCTACCAGTCGCAAATCCACCGCCAGAAGGCGATGATTTCTACCCGCAAGGCCCGCCGTGGCTGGGCCAGCCCCAGCTCCTGGGCGGCGGCGCTGGGCGTGGGCGTGGTGGCGCTGGGCCTGTGGGCTGCGACCAACCAGCCGGCGGTGAACATTCCGGCTTACACCGGAGAAATCGGCGGATTTGCGTTTTCGCCGTTCCACAAGGGCGAAAGCCCGCAGACCGGGGATTATCCGACGGTCGCGCAGATCAAATCCGACCTCGCGCTGGCCGCGAAATATACCCACAACATCCGCACCTACACGGTTGAGGGCGATCTGGGACAGATTCCCGCGCTGGCGCAGGGCATGAACCTGAACGTAACCCTGGGCGCCTGGCTGGACCAGCACCCGGAGGCCAACGCCCGGGAACTGGCGAAGGTGGTGCGGATTGCCAATGCCAACCCCGATGTGAAGCAGGTGATGGTGGGTAACGAGACCATCCTGCGTGGCGACATGCCGGTGCCGGAACTGATCGCGGATATTCATCAGGTTGAAAAACAGGTGCATGTGCCGGTTTCCACCGCCGAGCCCTGGCATGTATGGCTGAAGCACCCTGCACTCGCGAATTCGGTTGATTTCATCACCGTGCATCTGCTGCCATATTGGGAAGGCGTGCCGGAAAACATCGCCGTGCAGGACGCGATGCACCGTTTCCAGGAAGTGCATGACCGCTACCCGAATAAGCGGATCGTGATCGGCGAAATCGGCTGGCCGTCGGATGGTATCGACATTGGCGCAGCACGGGCCAATACAATTAACCAGGCCCGCTTCCTGCGCGACTTCTTCAATCTCGCGCAAAAGGAACACCTCAACTACTTCGTGATGGAGGCGTTCGACCAACCCTGGAAAACCAGCTTCGAGGGCCGCGCCGCCGGTTATTGGGGCATGTTCACGCTCGGCCGCCACCAAAAATGGTCGCTCACCGGGCCGGTGTGGAATCATCCTGAGTGGAAATGGTACGCGCTGGGCGCCGCACTGGCGAGCCTGCTGGCCACCATGGCGCTGCTCTCCCGCCGGCCGGATATCCGCCTGCCGGGCAAGCTGCTCTTCGCCGTGCTGGTGGAGGGCTTTACCTCCACGCTGGCGATGCTGCTGATGAACATGGGGCAGACCTATCTCTCCTTGGGTGCGGCCGCCGTGTGGGGCGGGCTGGCTTTGGGCCAGGGGCTGCTGCTCTTCCTGCTCATCGCGGATAGTTTTGATCTGGTCGAGACCATCTTCGGCCGCATCGCCAAGCGGCACTACGAGCCGATCCCGGCTCCGGCGGGCACGAAGCTGCCGAAGGTCTCCATCCATCTGCCCATCTGCAACGAGCCGCCGCACATGGTGAAGCTCACGCTGGATAGCCTGGCAGCACTTGATTACGACCGGTTCGAGGTTCTGGTGATCGACAACAACACCAAGGACCCGGCAGTGTGGGAGCCGGTGGCCGAGCATTGCGCGCGCCTTGGGCCCAAGTTCCGCTTCTTCACCCTTGGCAAGTATAAAGGCTACAAGGCGGGCGCCTTGAACTTCGCCCTGCGCGAGACCGCGCCGGATGCCGAGGTGGTGGGCGTGATCGACTCTGATTATCTGGTCGAGCCGGACTGGCTGCGCTCCATGGTGCCTGCTTTCGCGGACCCGGCGGT
>JAKBCD010000412.1 GCA_021808205.1 Pseudomonadota bacterium
CAACCATGAGGTGGAGGTGCGCGGCGAACATGGCGCCACCCTGCGCGAACGCGAAGTGGGCCGCATTTTCGTGCGTGGGCCAAGCATGATGCTCGGCTATTTTGGCGCACCTGAGGAAACCGCGCGCGTGCTGTCCCAGGATGGCTGGCTGGATACCGGCGACCTTGGGTATCTGACGGATGGGCAGATTGTCATCACCGGCCGGGCGAAGGATCTGGTGATCGTGAATGGCCGCAACGTGTGGCCGCAGGACCTGGAATGGGCCGCCGAGGCGGAAGTGCCCAGCCTGCGCAGCGGCGATGTGGCGGTGTTCTCGGTAGATAATGGCGAGGATGAGGAGGTTGTTGTGCTCGTCCAGTGCCGCGTGACCGACCCCGCCCAGCGCGAGGCGCTGGCGCTGGATCTCACCCGCTTCTTCCGTGGCCGCCAGGGGCTGGAAACCCGCGTGGTGCTGGTGCCGCCGCACAGCTTGCCGCAAACCTCGTCGGGCAAGCTCAGCCGCTCCCGCGCGCGGGCGATGTATCTGGATGGGGTATTTCTGCCCCGCGCCCCGGCCACCGCCGCCGAATGAACCCGGCCCCGCTGGCCGCCGTTACCGGCGGTACGGGGTTTCTGGGGCTGCATCTGCTCCCCGCGCTGGCGCAGGCGGGGTTCCGTATCCGGCTGCTGGCGCGGCGGGACCCATCGCACTCGGCCTTTGCGGGGCTTGCCTTTGAAACCCTGCGCGGCAGCCTGGAAGATGAAACCGCACTGGCGGCATTGGCGGATGGTGCTGACGTGGTGGTGCACGCGGCGGGGCTGATAAAAGCGCACACCCGGGCGGAATTTTTGCACGCCAACCAGGGTGGCGCGGCGGCGCTGGCGCGGGCCACGCGGCGCACCGCACCCGGCGCCAGATTTGTACTGATCTCATCCCTGGCGGCACGGGAGCCGCAACTTTCCGGCTACGCCTTCAGCAAACACGCGGCAGAGGACGCGGCGCGGGACATATTCAGCGATGCCCCGGCGCAGCTGGCCATTTTGCGCCCGCCCGCGATTTACGGCCCGTGGGACAGGGAAACCTTGGCGTTGTTCCGGGCGAGTTTATACCCCGTGGCACCATTGCTGAGCGATGGAATCGCCGCGGTGATACATGCCGCGGACGCCGCCGGGGCCATTGCGGCCATGGCGGGCGAAACCTTCCGCCCCGGCTGCTTCGCCCTGGCTGATGAGCAGCCGCAGGGCTATGCCTTGCGCGTGCTAATGGCAGAGGCCGCGCGCGCCACCGGCGGCCGGGCGCGGTTGGCCCACTTGCCAAAAGCCATGGTTATGGCGGCGGGTTTTGCCTCTGGAGTATTGGGCGGCTTGCGCAGAACCCCGCCGATTTTCACCCTCGGCAAGGCACGGGAGATTTTGCATCCGGACTGGTCCGTGCGTCCGGACGAGCTTCTGCCCCGGGAGATTTATGCCCCGCGCATCGGGCTGGCGCAGGGCTTTGCCGAAACCGTTGCCTGGTACCGGCAAGCGGGCTGGCTGCGCGGTTAAAGCGCGGCCTCGAACACCCGGTAGGTTTTGTAGGGCTTGGCGTTCATGCTCTCGATCATCCGGCGCATCGGCATATTATCCTCAAGAATCCAGGAGAGTTCGATATGGGTGTAGCCCATTGTCAGCGCATCCCGGCGCACCATGTCGATCATCAGATACGGGATCAGGCTGCCGATCAGATCCTTGGCGGCGGAGCGGCGCACACCCATCAGCGGCACGCGCGCGGTTTTTACGCCCGCCACCTTCAACCGCCAGAGCAGCCTGGCCCAGCCTAGGGGCAGCAGCTTGCCGTTTAGCCCTTTGATCGCCTCGTTGAGGTTCGGTAGCGCGATCATGAATGCCACCGGCTCACCGTTGCGCTCCACAAGGCTGGTGAGGCGCGGGTTGAGCAGCGGCTTTAAGGATTTGGAGAGATAATCCGTCTCTTCCTCAGTTAGCGGCACGAACCCCCAGTTCTGCGACCAGGCATCGTTGAAGATGGAGGTGACGTTCTTGATCTCCTCCTTGATGCGCTTCATGTCGAGCTGCCGCACCGTGACATCCGGTGGCAGCGCGCGCGCGAGCAGGCGCTGCACGCTGGCGGGAAACTCCACGCGAATATCGTAGAGATAAGCGATCACATCCTTCGCCTTCTGCATCCCCATGGCTTCAAGCTGCTGGGCGACGTAAGGCAGGTCATGGGGCATCAGCAGCATCGGCGGCGTATCAAACCCGTCGATCAGCGCGCCGGTTTCCTCGTTGATGTTGAGGTTGAAGGGGCCTTGCATCCTTGCCATGCCGCGCTCACGCAGCCAGTTGGCGGCGGTTTCCAGCAAGATGCGGAAAATCTCCTCGTCGTTCTCCGCCGCCAGCATCCCGAACAGCCCTGGCGCGTCGGGGTTTAATGAGAGCGCGAGCGTGTCGATCTGCGCGGAGATGCGCCCGACATCCTGGCCATCCTTCACTGCCAGCCAGAATTGCACCTCGGCATGGCCGAAGAACGGGTTTTTCGGCCCCAGCGCTTCTTCGCGTTCCATATGCAGCGGCGCGATATAGGCGGGGTCGTGCTTGTGCAGCCGCTCCGGCAGCAGGATAAACCGTTTGAGAAGTTTCTTGCCCGAAACAGGAATAATCTGAATGCCGCTCATTGGAGGGAGGACTCCTGCGT
>JAKBCD010000413.1 GCA_021808205.1 Pseudomonadota bacterium
ATGCCATGGTCGCGCAGAATTGCGGTCACATCCACCAGCACGCCCGGCTGGTCCACCACCGAAAGGCGCAGATAGTAGGCGCCGCCAAGGCCGGACATCGGCACAATGGCCGCATCCTGCAACGCGCTTTCCTCCATGCCCCAAACCGGCACGCGAATGCCACGGGTCAGATCGATCAGGTCGGCCACCACGGCGCTCGCGGTCGGGCCCTCACCCGCCCCGCGCCCGCGCAGAAACACCGGGCCGGAGAAATCCCCCTCCAGCAGCACGGCATTGAACACGCCATCCACCGTGGCAATGGGTTTCTGCTCCGGCACCATGGCCGGGTGCACGCGCAAGCTGATTCCCGCCTGCGTCTGCTCGGCAATGCCCAGCAGTTTAATCCGGTAGCCCAACTCCTGCGCAAAACCGATATCCAGTGCCGAAATCCGGCGAATCCCCTCGATATGCAGGCTGTCGAAATCAATCCGCACCCCGAAGGCCAGCCCGGCCAGAATGGCGAGCTTATGCGCGGCATCCACGCCGTCGATGTCGAAACTGGGGTCCGCCTCGGCATAGCCAAGCGCTTGCGCATCCGCCAGCACATCGCCAAAATCCCGGCCTTCCTCGCGCATCACCGTAAGAATATAATTGCAGGTGCCGTTCAGAATCCCCGCCACGCGGGTAACCTGGTTCGCCGCCAGCCCCTCGCGCAGGGTTTTGATAACGGGAATCCCCCCCGCCACCGCCGCCTCGTAGGCAATGGTAACATTATTCGCCTCCGCCGCGCGGGCCAGTGCCACGCCGTGCACGGCCAGCAGCGCCTTGTTGGCGGTCACGAAATGCTTGCCCGCCGCAATCGCCGCTTCCGCCAGCGCCTTGGCCTTGCCCTCGGCGCCACCGATCAGCTCCACCACCACATCCACATCCGGGTCATGCGCCAGGGCCACCGCATCGTCGTGCCAATTCAGCCCGTCCAGCTTCACGCCCCGGTCGCGGTTGCGGTTGCGCGCGGAAACCGCCGTTACCATCACCGGCCGCCCGGCCCGCGCGGCAATCAGCTCCTTCTGCGCCGCCAGCAGCTTCACCACCCCGGCACCCACGGTGCCCAGCCCGGCAATTCCAACCTTAAGCGGTTTCAAGATTTCACCTCCGCCAGCACGTCGGCCGGCGCACCATTATCCGTGGCCAGGAATTGCTTGATGTTGCGCACGGCCTGGCGCAGCCGCTGGGCATTTTCCACCAGGGCGATGCGCACATGGGTATCGCCATGCTCGCCAAAACCAATCCCCGGCGCCACCGCCACCTTGGCCTTGGCCATCAGCAGCTTGGAGAACTCCACACTGCCCATATGCGCGTATTTCGGTGGAATCGGCGCCCAGGCGAACATCGAGCCATCCGGACTTGGCACATCCCACCCGGCCGCGTGCAGCCCCTTGATAAGAATATCCCGCCGCTCGCGGTAAAGGGTGCGCATTTCTTCCACGCAATCCTGCGGGCCATTCAGCGCCGCTGTCGCCGCCACCTGAATCGGCGTGAAGGCACCGTAATCGAGGTAAGATTTCATCCGCGTCAGCGCGGTAATAAGGCGCGGGTTGCCCACCCCGAACCCCATGCGCCAGCCCGGCATCGAATAGGTCTTGGACATCGAGGTGAACTCGATGGTGATATCCTTCGCGCCTTCCACCTGCAGCACGGAGGGTGGCGGATTGCCGTCGAAATAAATCTCCGAATAGGCGAGGTCGGAGATGATGAAAATCTCGTGCTGCTTCGCGAGCTTCACCAGATCCTTATAAAACTCCAGCGTCGCCATATAGGCGGTGGGGTTGGAGGGAAAATTCACGATCAGCGCCGTGGGCTTCGGCACGGAATGGCGCACCGCGCGGTCAATGGCGGCGAGCATCTCATCATCCGGCGTGGCGGGAATGGAGCGCACGGACGCACCCGCGATGATGAACCCAAACTGATGAATGGGGTAAGACGGGTTCGGCACCAGAATCGTATCACCCGGGGAGGTAATGGCAGCGGCCAGGTTCGCCAGCCCTTCCTTGGAGCCGAGCGTGGCGATCACCTCCGTCTCCGGGTCCAGCTTCACGCCCCAGCGCCGCTCATAATACGCCGCCTGGGCGCGGCGCAGGCCGGGAATGCCCTTAGAGGTGGAATAACGGTGGCTGCGCGGGTCCGCCACGGTTTCCACCAGCTTCGCCACAATATGCGCGGGCGTGGGGCTGTCCGGGTTGCCCATGCCGAGGTCAATAATGTCCTCAGCCGCGGCGCGTGCCTTGGCCTTGGCGGCGTTCACTTCCGCGAACACGTAAGGAGGCAGGCGGCGTATGCGATGAAATTCTTCGGACATGTTCGAACTCGTTGAGAGTGGTTGACGCGCTGCTCAATACACCAATTGCACAAAGCCGCCAGAACCCGCCGCGAAGGCGTTGACCTCTATGTCCTGCGCCGGCACGCCATCGGCGGTCAGCGCATCGGCCAGGCGCCGCGCCCGAGCCAGGGCCAGGGCCATCGAGCCATCCCCAAACCCAACCGCGCGCACATGCGCGCCACCCCGCTGCGCCACAGCGCCTTGCAGCCGCTCTGCCTGACTGTAGGGCAGCAAGGCAGAACCAGGGGCAAAGGCAACGCCAACCGGCGGGGTGGGCGGCGGCGCGGGTGGTTTCACAACCATGGGC
>JAKBCD010000414.1 GCA_021808205.1 Pseudomonadota bacterium
CTGGATTTTCCATAGGGTTAACAGTCCTTATTCTGGCGCAGAGGTTTGCAGCGCCAAGGCGTGAAGTTCGCCGCCCATGCGGCCTTGAAGTGCGGCATAAACCATTTGGTGTTGGCGCACCCGGGGCACGCCCCGGAATGCTTCAGACACCACAGTCGCCGCATAATGGTCATTATCTCCCGCCAAATCCTCGATATTGATCTTGGCGTCAGGGAAGGCGGCTTTGATCAGAGCCTCGATCTCGCCCGCTGGCATGGCCATGTTCTGTAATCCTTCTCAGCCGAACCAACGGGGGAAAAACCCCTCGTGGGCATCGCTTAATTGAGGCAGAGATATGGCAAGGCCGTCAGGCAGTGTCAATTTTTTCTCAAGGCGCGAACGGCCGATATGCTGCGCGGGAATACCGGCAGCGGCAGCGGCAGCCAATAAATCCTCTTCATCCTTCAGGGCCAGAACATAACGGGCCTGGTCCTCGCCAAACCAATATTCGGCGGCACCGGCGCCCGTCAGTTCCACCCCGCAATCTCCCGCCAGAGCCATTTCGGCCACGGCCACGAGCAATCCGCCATCGGATACATCGTGGCAGGCCGCCACAGCGCCGGCAAGAATCTTCCCTCGCACGAAATCGCCATTGCGGCGTTCGGTCGCCAGATCAACCGGCGGCGGTGCGCCATCCTCACGGCCCAGAAGTTCACGCAGGTAAAGCGAGCGCCCCAGTTCGCCCTTGGTCTCGCCGATCACCACCAGCGAGAGGCCGGGTTTCAAACCATAACCCACCGCCTTGGCGGCATCCTCTAGCACACCCACGGCGCCAATGGCTGGGGTGGGCAGAATCGGCTTGCCCTCGGTCTCGTTGTAAAGCGAAACATTGCCGGAGACGACCGGGAAATCCAGCGCCTTGCAGGCCGCCGCCATGCCTTTGATGGCGCTGGCGAACTGGCCCATGATCTCGGGCTTTTCCGGGTTGCCGAAATTCATGTTGTCAGTCACGGCCAGCGGTAGAGCGCCGGTGGCGGTGATGTTGCGCCACGCCTCGGCCACGGCTTGGGCACCGCCTACCTCAGCATCTGCCACGCAATAGCGCGGGGTTACGTCCGTGGTAATGGCCAGGGCGCGGTTGGAACCCTCCAGCCGTACAATGGCGGCATCCGCCTGGGCGGGGCGCTTCACGGTTTGCCCGCCAACCGTGGAGTCGTACTGGTCGAAAATCCAGCGGCGGGAGCACAGGTCCGGCGAGCCGATCAGCTTTATCAGCGCCTGGTCCAGCGGCGCATGGCTGGAAATTGGCTCCAGCTTTGCGGGCTTTGGTGTCTCCGCGATCGGGCGGCGGTAGAGCGGTGCGGCATCCGAGAGCGGCGCCAGCGGAATATCCGCCTCCACCTGGCCCTTATGCTTCACCACAATCCGCCCGGTATCGGTGATATGGCCGATGATGGCGTAATCCAGGTCCCATTTCTCGATGATCGCCCGCGCCATCTCGGCGCGTTCGGGTTTGAGCACCAACAACATGCGCTCCTGGCTCTCGGAGAGCATCATTTCATAGGCGCTCATGCCGGTCTCGCGCTGCGGTACGTCGTCCAAAATAAGCTCGATGCCAACCCCGCCCTTGCCCGCCATCTCCACGGAGGAGGAGGTGAGCCCCGCCGCGCCCATGTCTTGGATGGCAACGATCGCATCCGTCTGCATCAGCTCCAGGCAGGCTTCGATGAGCAGCTTCTCGGTGAACGGGTCGCCCACCTGCACGGTCGGGCGCTTATCCTCGGAGGCCGCGTCGAACTCGGTGGAGGCCATGGTGGCACCATGAATACCGTCACGGCCCGTTTTGGAGCCGACATACACCACCGGATTGCCCACACCCGCTGCGGCGGAGAGGAAAATTTTGTCCTGATGCGCAATACCCACGGTCATCGCATTCACCAGCGGGTTACCGTTATAGGCCGGGTGGAAATTCACCTCGCCGCCCACGGTTGGCACGCCCACGCAATTACCATAACCGCCAATGCCACGCACCACGCCATCCACCACCCGCTTGGTCACCGGCAGAGAGGGGTCGCCAAAGCGCAGCGCATTCAGGTTCGCGATGGGCCGCGCCCCCATGGTGAACACGTCGCGTAAGATTCCACCCACACCCGTCGCCGCACCCTGGTAAGGCTCGATGAAGCTGGGGTGGTTATGCGACTCCATTTTGAAGATGGCCGCCAGCCCATCGCCGATATCGATCACGCCGGCATTCTCGCCAGGGCCATGGATCACCCACGGTGCCTTGGTCGGCAGCTCCTTCAGCCAGACTCGGCTGGATTTATAGGAGCAATGCTCCGACCACATGACGGAGAAAATACCGAGTTCGGTGAACGACGGGGTACGCCCCATGATCTCCAGCACTTTGCCCCATTCCTCGGCATTAAGCCCGAAGGATTTGGCGAGGGATTCATTCACATCGGTCATGCTGCCGCCAAGGAATCGAAGAGGGGTTTGCCGTCAATGCCGCCCATCAGCGGGTCAACGAGGTTTTCCGGGTGGGGCATCAGCCCCAGCACGCGCAGGTTGGGTGATAAGATACCCGCGATACTGCGCGCAGAGCCGTTGCGGTTGATGTCGCTGTAGCGGAATGCCACCAGCCCTTCGCCTTCCAACCGGTCCAGCGTGTCGTCATCGGCGGTG
>JAKBCD010000415.1 GCA_021808205.1 Pseudomonadota bacterium
CATCCGCCGCTCTACTCCGTCAGCTACTTATGCCATTATGCTAGCGCTTGAGCGTCTTGTGATCCTGGCATGATCAACCGGCTTATCCTCGCCCTTTGCGCCGCCCTGGCGGGCTGTGTGCCACACGGGCCGCCACCCCCGCCGCCGGGGCCGGTCACCTACACCATCGGCAACCCGTATCAGGAGGGTGGTGAATGGCGCTACCCGCGTGAGTTTAGCAGTTACGACGAAACCGGGCTCGGCGTCATCGAGCATGACAGCAACGCCTACACCGCGGATAACGAGCTTTACGACCCCGACGGCTTGATGGCCGCCAGCCCGGTATTGCCGCTGCCCAGCATCGTCACCATTACAAATTTGGTAAATGGCTATTCAGTGCAGGTGCGGGTGAATGAGCGCGGGCCAAATATCCCCGGCCGCCTTATCGCCGTCACCCCGCATGTCGCGCAATTGCTCAACTTCCCCTCCGGCGGGGTGGTGGAGGTTGAGGTAAAGCTGGACAGCCAGGCAAGCGCCGCCCTGCAAGGCTCGTTGGGTGCCGGGCCCAAGCTTGCCGCCGCACCGGTGGCTGGCATCACCGCACAAACTCTGGCCCCGCCCGGCTCCGGCGGTGCAACAGGTGCGGCCGAGCAGATCGTGAACACAAATATCCCTGGCCAGCAAAACGCCGCCCCGCAGCTTTCCGGCCAGGTAAGCGTTACCACGCCGGCCCCAGGGCCGCTCTGGGTGCAGATTGCGGGTTTTGGCAGCGAGGGTGATGCCGCGCGCACAATCGCCCGGCTTTACGGCATGCCCGCGCAGATCGTGCCGGTATTCGGCGGCGACCGCACATTATGGGCGGTGAATACCGGGCCGTATCACTCCGTGGAAGCCGCAGACCAGGCTTTGCAGCAGGTTCTGCAAACCGGCATCGCCGGGCCTGAAATCGTCGTGCGGTAAAAATTGGCCGGGCAGGGATTGTTCATCACGCTGGAAGGCGGGGAGGGGGCGGGCAAATCCACCGCCGCCGCCGGGCTTGCCGAGGCATTGCGCGCTGAAGGCCAGCAGGTGCTGCTCACCCGCGAGCCGGGCGGCACCAAGGGGGCGGAGGCCATCCGCGCCTTGCTGCTGAACCAGGAGCTGCCGCTAGACCCGCTGGCCCAGACCATGCTGCATTTCGCCGCGCGGATAGACCATGTGAACCGCGTTATCCGCCCGGCATTGGCGCGGGGCACCATCGTCATCTGTGACAGGTTTCACGACTCCACCATGGCCTATCAGGCCTATGGCCAGGGCGTGCCGCAGGCGGATATTGCAGCGCTCATCCGGCTCACGGGCATAATGCCAAACCTTACGTTTTTGCTGGAACTCCCTGAAGATGAAGCAAAAAACCGCATAACCGCCCGCGCCAGCGGCACCGACCGTTACGAGGCCATGGATGTCGCGTTTTTCGCCCGTGTGCGGGAAGGCTTTGCCGCCATCGCCCGGGCGGAGCCAGAGCGTTTCGCGGTCATCAACGCCAGCCCGGCCCCGGCGGCCGTGGTGGCTTCCATGCGCCAGGCATTGCGCGAACGGGCAGGGCGCTGATGCCGCCAGCCCCTCGCGCCAACCCACATTTTAGGGGCCATGAAGAAGCAGTAAACGCGCTGCATCAGGCCGCCATCTCTGGTCGTTTGCACCATGGCTGGCTGCTGGCCGGGCCACCCGGCATCGGCAAAGCCACATTGGCCTACCGCTTCAGCCGCTGGCTGCTGGCGGGCGGGCAGTCACCAGACCTCGCCATACCGGAAACCAATGGTGTGTTCCGCCGCGTCGCCGCCAATACCCACCCGGATTTCTTCACCGTCGAGCGCCGGGTAAATGAAAAAACCGAGAAGCTGCAAGGCGAGATCGTTATAAAAACCGTGCAGGAGGCCAGCGCCTTCATGCGGCTCACCCCGGCGGAAGGCGGCTGGCGCGTGGTGGTGGTGGATGGTGCCGAGGACATGAACCCCAACGCCGCCAACGCGCTGTTGAAACTGCTGGAGGAACCGCCGCCCCGCGCCATTCTGCTGCTGGTGAGTGCCGCCCCTGGCAGGCTGTTGCCCACCATCCGCAGCCGTTGCCGCGTATTGCCGATGTCACCGCTGCCAGAAGCCCCTATGCGCGCCTTGCTGGCGGATTACGCACCGGAGATTGCCGCAACCCGAATGATCGAGCTTTCCGAAGGCAGCATCGGCAACGCGCTCACCCTGGCTGAGAGCGATGGCATGGCCCTGGCGGCCCTGGTGGATGAAGCGCTGGATGCAAAGGTTACCCCCGCCCGGGCCCAAACCATCGCGGATAGCGTGGCCCGCAGCGTCGATGGCACCGACAAATTTGAGCTGTTCTTCTCCCTGCTGCGCACCCGCCTTGCCGCCCGCACCCGTGCTGCGGCCCGGGCGGGTGCCACGCATCTCTCCCATAACGTCACGCTCTGGCAGGATTTTGGAAAACTGGAGCGCGAAGTGTTAGGACTGAACCTGGATAAGCGCGCCGCCATCGTCCTGGCGCTGGAACAACTGCACAGATCATGACCAAGACGAAGTTTTATATCACCACGCCGATTTACTATGTAAACGGCGCGCCGCATCTCGGCCACGCCTACACCTCCACCGCGGCGGATGTGCTGGCCCGCTGGCACCGTCTGGAAGGTGA
>JAKBCD010000416.1 GCA_021808205.1 Pseudomonadota bacterium
CGCCAAAGGCGGCATTGGAGCCGGTGAGTGGACCAGCCACGCCGATTTTAACTTGCGCGTGGGCCAGGCCGGTGCCGAGTGCCAGCAATGCCGCTGTACCTAAGAGGATATTTCGCACGTGTCGCTCCTGTTGCTGTTTATGAAGGTGGTTTGTTATGAGTATGCGCCCAAAAATTAGGCCTTATCAATGGCCGCCTTCGAGGTAGGCAGCCCTGATTTCAGGCTTTGCGAGTAATTCAGCGCCAGTCCCTTGCATGGTAAGCTGGCCATTGACCAGAACATAGGCGCGATTGGCCAGGCGCAGCGCCTGGTTGGCGTTTTGTTCCACCAGCAGCACGGTCAGCCCGGTTTCGCGGTTAAGGTCGCGGATGGCGCCAAAAATCTGTTTGATCACCAAGGGTGCCAGGCCGAGCGATGGCTCATCCAGCAGCAGCAGCTTCGGTTTGCTCATCAGCGCGCGGGCAATGGCCAGCATCTGCTGCTCCCCGCCGGAAAGCGTTCCCGCACGCTGGGCAAAACGCTCTTCCAGGCGCGGAAACAGCGCGAACATCTTTTTCAGGTTTGTGTCGTAATCGGCGTAGTTCACCACCTGCGCGCCCATCAGCAGGTTCTCCTCGACACTCATGCGCGGAAAAATCCGCCGCCCCTCGGGTGATTGCGCGATGCCCTTGCGGGCAATCTGATAGGAGGGCAGGGCAGTGATATCCTCGCCATAGTAAAGCACGCGGCCGGTTTTGGCCCTGGGTTGGCCAAAGATCGTCATCATCAGCGTGGATTTGCCAGCACCGTTGGCGCCGATCAGCGTGACGATCTGGTTTTCCGGTACCTCGATGGAGACATCGCGCAGCGCCTGGATGGGGCCATAAAAACTACTGACATTCTGCAATTCCAGCACGTTGCTCATGCCACGTTCTCCGCCACCGGCGCGTCGGGGTCGTCCTCATCACCCTCACCGAGATAAGCAGCGATCACCGCCGGGTCGGAGCGGATTTCCAGCGGCGTGCCGTCGGCGATTTTTTTGCCGTGGTCAAGAACCACGATATGATCGGAAATTTTCATCACCACGCCCATGTCGTGCTCGATCAGCAGCAAGGAGCACCCGCCATCGCGGATTTTCAGCAGCAGATCATTGAGCCCGGCGGATTCGCGCGGGTTCAGCCCGGCGGCGGGCTCATCCAGGCAGAGCAGCGCTGGCTCGGTACACATGGCGCGGGCAATCTCCAGCCGGCGTTGCGCGCCATAGGGCAGGGCGCCGGCGGGGTGGTCCGCACGGTCCAGCAAACCGGTCTGTTCCAGCCAGTACCTGGCAAGCTCCAGCGCCCGGCGCTCCGCGGCGCGGTAGCGGCCAATGCCCAGCACGCCCAGCACGCCAAAGCCGGTGGCTGATTGCAGCGCGTTATGCTGCGCCACCATCAGGTTTTCCAGCGCCGTCATGCCGCCGAACAGGCGGATATTCTGGAAGGTGCGAGCCACCTTGCCCTTGCGGGCGACGGCATGGCCGGGCAGCTTTTCAAGCTGCACAATCTTCCCCACATCCGGCGAGACGACGATGCTACCCACCGTGGGTTTGTAGAACCCGGTGATGCAGTTGAAGAGCGTGGTCTTGCCTGCCCCGTTGGGGCCGATAACGGCGGTGATATGGCCGCGTTCGGCGGAAAAAGAGACATCATTCACGGCGGTGAGCCCGCCAAAGCGCATGGTAAGCTCTGTTACGGCAAGAACGGTCATGGCTCAGCCTTTGCCTTCCGCGCGCAGCTCCGCACCTATGGTGACGGGTTTTTTGCCCAGCAAAACCGTGGGGCGGCGGGTGGAGATGAACCCGCGCGGGCGCACAATCATGATCAGCACAAGGGCGATGCCGAAAATCAGCATGCGGTAGATCTGCAAGGATTGCAGCATCTGCGGCACGCCGATCATCACGCAGGCGGCCAGCACCACGCCTAGCTGGCTGCCCGCCCCGCCCAGCACCACAATCGCCAGCACGGTGGCGGATTCAATGAAGGTGAAGCTGTCCGGGCTGATGAAGCCCTGGCGGGCGGAAAAGAAGCAGCCCGCGAAGCCGCCGAAAAACGCGCCGATGGCAAAGGCGGTGAGCTTGGTATTCCGCACATTGATGCCTAGCGAGCGGCAGGCGATTTCGTCTTCGCGCAGCGCCTCCCAGGCGCGGCCCAAAGGTTGTTTGCGCAGCCGCAGCGTTACCCAGTTGGTGAGCAGGGCAAGCGCGAGAATCACGTAATAAAGAAAGGCGGTGCGTTGCCAGGGGTGCGGTGTGATACCCAAGAAACCGGCGAAGGTGCCCGGTCCACCAGCCATCGAGAAGCGCAGCCCGAACAGAGTTGGCTCGGGCATGCCCATCAGCCCGTTTGGCCCGCCGGTGAGCGAAATCCAGTTGGTGATGACAAGGCGGATGATCTCTCCGAAAGCCAGGGTGACAATCGCCAGATAGTCGCCGCGCAGGCGCAGCACTGGAAAGCCCAGGCACATGCCCCAGAAGGCAGCCAGAATCCCCGCAATCGGCAGGCATTCCCAAAACCCCAGGCCGAACGTGGTGGAGATCAGCGCAAAAGAATAAGCACCGACGGCATAGAAGGCCACGTAACCAAGGTCCAGCAGCCCGGCCAGCCCCACCACTATGTTCA
>JAKBCD010000417.1 GCA_021808205.1 Pseudomonadota bacterium
AGAGGGCGATTCAGACTTTAGCTCCGCTCGCAAAGCGAGCGAGCCTGAAGCCATCGCACTCTAAACCACCCAGCGCGCCGCGCCGTCTCCCCGCCACCAGCGCAGTTTCGTAACATCGAGCAGCGTTTCGCCAGTCAGGCTGCGCCAGCTATTTTGTGTGCCCGAGGGTTGGGCATAGAGCGTTTCGGTCGCCGGCCAGCGGTGGAAGAGCGACCAGGTCCAGACACGGTGGCGCAGATAGATGGCACGCAGGCGCCGGGCAAGGCGGACATCTGGCGCCGCCACGCGTTTTTCCGCCCAAAACGGTGCTGCGGCCAGGCTGCGGATGAGCGGCGCGGCAAGCGGTGCCATATAATTTGAAAACCAGATGGTGAAACCCAGCTCTTTTTGCAGCGAAGCGACCGCGCGGTGCACCTGGATATGCTCCGGATGGCCGTATTCCCCCCAGGGGTTATGGGTGTAAACCGCATCCGCTCCGGCCAAAATGGGCCGCAGTTTTTCCAGCAATGCAACGAAATTTGCGTCATACCGCGCTTGGGCCTCTGGCTCGGTAATCGCCATTCCCGTTGGTGTCAGCACAGGATTTTGCCAATCCACATGCAGGCGCGTACCACTCTCAGGGATGGCGAGGCTGACGAGGCGGGGCAATTTCAGCGCCGCCACGGCGCGGGCGCGGGCCGCAGCTTTTCCCGGTTTGCCATAGGGCGCGCCGTAACAGAGCACCACCGGGTCGGCATGTTCCATGGCGGAACTCAACCAGAGAATCTCGTCATCGGGATGTGCTGCAACAACAACCTGCCTCATGGCAGCAGGCTATCATAAATCTCCTCCAGCGCCGCCGTCTGGCGGGTGAGGTCGAACTGCTGCTCCATGCGGCGGCGGGCGGCCTCGCCCATGCGGACGCGCAAGCTGGGGTTGGCCAGCAGCGTAGCGATGGCGACGGAAAGCGCCTCAGGGTCGCGCTCAGGCACCAGAAACCCGGTGACGCCTTCCTCAATACCCTCGGCGATGCCACCCACCCGCGTGCCGATGCCGGGCACGCTGCTGGCAGCGGCTTCCAGCATCACCATGCCCAACCCTTCCTCCCGGCCGGATTCTGTTTTGATGCTGGGCAGCACCAGCATGGCGGCACGGCGCATCCAGCCCAAAACCTGCTCATGGGGCTTGGCGCCGAGAAAGGCGATGCGTTCCGCCAGCCCGGTTTCGCGGGCCAGGCGCTCCAGCCGTTTGCGCAATTTGCCCTCGCCGATGATGACCAGCCGGGCGAGAGGGTGCTGTGCTGCGATGAGGGCGAAGGCGCGGATGAGATATTCCGTGCCTTTCACCTCCTGCAGCCGGGCAACGTGGAGAATGATCGACTCCTCCTGCGCCGGGCTGCGCGGGGCGATGGCTTGGGTGTCCACGCCGATATAATGGGTGAGCACGCGCTCCGGCGGAAAATCCAGCGCCAGCAGCTTTTGGCGCAAGAAGTTGGAGACGGCGAGGAACAGGCCGCCCTGCCTTGCCAACCGCCCGCGCCCCAGCGCGTAACGCGCCCAGGCCGGGTTGGCGAGCAGGCCAAGCGGGCCCAGCGTCGCGTCGAACCCATGAAAAGTGGTGACAAGCGGCACACCAAGCCGGGCGGCGAGCGGCAGGGCATAGACGCCTTCCACCCCGAAATGCGCGTGGATAAGGTCCAGCCGCCGCCCCGCCAGCATGTACAAATAAGGGTGCGGGCTGGCGGAGAGCATGTGCCAGGCCGCGGGCAGCAAGCGCATTTGCGGGGCAAGGTCCTGCAGGGCCAGCGCCTCGGCACCTGCCGGGGGCGCGCCGTAGCGCAACCGGCCGAGGTAAAGCGGCTGGTAGCGGTGCAGCCTTTCCGCCTGCTGGGTGATGAACGGCTCCGAGAGCCTGAACAAATTATGCCGGAAAATGCCAACCTGGCGCATGGGCGGTTACTTCGCCGCCGCCATCTCGCTTTTCAGCAACCCCAGGCTGGCGCCAGTCTCGGCGAATAGGGCAATGGCGTGGTCGATCTGCGCTGGAGTATGGGCGGCGGAAACGCTGGAGCGTAACAGCGCCAAGCCCCGCGGGGTGGCGGGCGGCAGGCTCACATTGGTGTACAGCCCGGCCTTGAGCAAAGCCGCCCACAGGCCGAACGCAGCCTCTGGCGATGGCATAATGGCGGACACAACGGGGCTGGGTTCGGGTCCCAGGGCAAAGCCCAGCCGTTCCAGCCCGTGATAAAGGCGCCGCGCATTTTCATTCAGGCGGCGGCGCAGCTCTGGCCGGGTGCGAAGCTGGTGCAAGGCGGCCTCGGTGGCGGCAATGTTGGCGGGCGGCAGCGAGGCCGTGAACATATAAGGCCGGGAGGCGACACGCAGCACCTCAGCCCCTTCCATATCCGTGACGGCGAAGCCACCCACCCCCGCGAGGGATTTTGAGAAGGTGCCAACGATGAAATCGCAATCCGCCTCCACCCCGGCGGCTTCCGCCAGGCCGCGGCCGGTTTCACCCAGCACACCCAGGGAATGGGCTTCATCCACCACCATATAGGCGCCGTATTCGCGCTTCACGGCGGCGAATTCCTTTAAGGGGGCGGTGTCCCCCAGCATGGAGTAGATGCCCTCGACAATGATGATTTTGTCACCC
>JAKBCD010000418.1 GCA_021808205.1 Pseudomonadota bacterium
TCCAGAGGCATGGTATCTGGATAAAGAGGCGTGAAGGCTTTGCTGGATTCAGCAAGTTCGGCAACAGTATCGGCAAGCGCCGCCGCCCCTGCCCCACCCCGCGCAAAATGCTCGCAAGAGATCGCGCGTACGCCAGATTCCGAGCAAACCTGCCGGATTGTTTCCAGCTCGGCCGCCGTATCGCCCGCGAAGCGGTTGATTGCCACCACGGTCTGCAGGCCGAATTTGCGCATGTTGCCCACATGACGCAGAAGATTGGCGCAACCCGCCGCCACCGCCTGCACGTTTTCCTCGCCCAGGGCGCGCAACGCCACGCCCCCATGCATTTTAAGTGCCCGCACAGTGGCGACGATAACGCAAACAGCCGGAGAGATTCCGCCCAGACGGCATTTAATGTCGAGGAATTTCTCAGCACCCAGGTCGGCGCCAAAGCCTGCTTCCGTCACCACAAAGTCAGCCAGGCCAAGGGCTGCCTGGGTTGCCAGCAGCGTGTTGCAGCCATGGGCGATATTCGCGAACGGCCCGCCGTGAACAAAGGCGGGCGTGCCTTCCAGCGTCTGCACAAGATTGGGGGCAAAGGCGTCCTTCAACAGCGCGGCCATGGCGCCAGCGGCATTCAACTCCCGCGCCCGCACCAGGCGTTTGGACTTGTCGCGGCCGATAACAATATCGCCAAGCCGCTGCTCCAGCTCGGCAAGCGAACGCGCCAGGCAGAAGATCGCCATGACCTCGCTGGCAGCGGTGATGTCAAAGCCGGTTTGGCGCACCACGCCATTGCCGCTGCCAAGGCCGATCACAACATCCCGCAGCGCCCGGTCGTTAAGATCGATCACGCGGCGCACCGCGATGCTGGCGGGCTCAAGCCCTAGCCCGTTGCCCCAGTAGAGATGATTATCAATCATCGCGGCAAGCAGATTGTGCGCCGCGGCAATGGCGTGCATGTCCCCGGTGAAGTGCAGGTTGATCTCGTCGAACGGGGCGATCTGCGCCTGACCGCCGCCCGTGGCGCCGCCCTTGGCGCCAAAATTGGGGCCAAGGCTCGGCTCTCGCAGGCAAATGGCCGTGCGATGGCCCGCCCGGCGCAGCGCATCGCCAAGGCCAATGGTGGTTGTGGTTTTGCCCTCACCCGCCGGCGTGGGGCTGATGGCAGTCACCAGAATAAGCCTGCCAACAGGCGCTGAGGCCGCCCTGGTGGCGAAATCCAATGCTATTTTTCCCTTAAAGGGACCGTAACGATACAGGGCCCCGGCTGGAATACCCAGACCGGCTGCAACGTGTTCGATGGGATTCAACGCCGTCTGGCGGGGGGCTGCTTCGCTCAAAAATGCTGTGGTCGCTGTCATGACCCGCCTCTAGCATAGCTGAGCTACCGCACATAGCCGCCCCGCGCCGTCAGTGATGCGACACCGGCGTTAAGGCAGGCTCTACGCGGAGATGACCCCGCGTAGAGCCATGGTTTTTAAACCTTCTTGAACTTGGCGGCTTCTTCCGAACCACCCGTGGCATTGCCCTTGGAATAGGAATGCGCGCCAACGCCAGCCAGCGCACCGCCCTGGACAATGAGGTATTCATTGCGGATCGGCCGGCCCTCGAAATAGCACTCGAGAATCTCGCGCGTACCGGCGGCATAACGGGTTTGCGCCGAAAGCGACGTGCCGGAGATATGCGGGGTCATGCCGTGATGCGGCATGGTGCGCCAGGGGTGGTCCTGCGGGGCTGGCTGCGGGAACCACACGTCGCCGCCATAGCCAGCCAGCTGGCCGGATTCGAGCGCACGCGCGATGGCGTCACGGTCGCACAGCTTGCCGCGGGCGGTGTTGACGAGATACGCGCCACGCTTGAAGAATTTGAGCGTCTGGTCGTTGATCATGTGCTCGGTTTCGGGGTGCAGCGGGCAGTTCAGCGTTACCACGTCGCAGACCTTGTACATGTCTTCACGCGTGGCGTGGAAGGTCAGACCCAGCTCTTTCTCCACCGCTTCCGGCAGGCGGTGGCGGTCGGTATAATGCAGATGCATACCAAACGGCTTCAGACGGCGCAGCACCGCAACGCCAATGCGGCCGGCGGCAACCGTGCCCACATGCATACCCTCAACATCGTAAGACCGCGCCACGCAATCAGCGATGTTCCAGCCGCCCTTCATCACCCACTGGTAGGAAGGGATGTAGTTGCGCACCAGGGCGAGGGTCGTCATCACCACGTGTTCGGCAACGCTGATCGAGTTGCAATAGGTGACTTCGGCAACGGTGATGTTGCGCTCGATCGCCGCCTGAAGATCCACGTGATCGGAGCCGATACCGGCGGTAAGCGCCAGCTTGAGCTTAGGCGCCTTGGCGATACGCTCAGCCGTGAGATAGGCCGGGAAAAACGGCTGGGAGATCACCACTTCGGCGTCAGCCAGCTCACGCTCCAGCACGGAATCCGGGCCGTCTTTGCTGGAGGTCACAACCAGGGTGTGGCCATTGGATTCCAGGTATTTACGCAGGCCGAGCTCGCCGGAAACGCTGCCCAGCATGGAGCCTGGCGCAAAATCGATCGCCTTGGGGGACGGCAGGGTCTGCCCATCGGGGTATTTGTCGATTTTGGGAAGATCATCCCGCGCATAGGATTTCGGGTAGCCATCGACGGG
>JAKBCD010000419.1 GCA_021808205.1 Pseudomonadota bacterium
GCGCCGCCTGCGGGGCGGTGTATCCCAAATGGGCCGGACGTTGCGAAACCTGCGGGGAATGGAACACACTGGAGGAGCAAATTGCCCCCAAAACCCTGCCCGGCGGCATCAAAGACAATGCCCGCCGCGCGGGCAGCAGGATAGAATTCGTTGGGCTGGAGGGCATCACCCCGCCGCCGCCGCGCGTGCCCAGCACCATCGCGGAGTTCGACCGCGTGCTGGGCGGCGGGCTGGTTCCGGCCTCCGTGGTGCTGGTGGGGGGCGACCCTGGCATCGGCAAATCCACCCTGCTGCTTCAGGCCAGCGCTGCCCTGGGCCGCGCCGGGCAGGAGGTGCTGTATATCTCCGGCGAAGAATCCATCGACCAGATAAGGATGCGCGCTTTGCGGCTGGGGCTTTCCAACGCGCCGCTGCATCTGGCCGCCGCCACGCAATTAGGCGACATCCTGGCCTCGCTGCCGCTATTTCCCAAGGCGGCGCTGGTGGTGATCGATTCCATCCAGACCATGTGGACCGACAGTGTGGACTCTGCCCCTGGCTCGGTCACGCAGGTGCGGGCCGCCGCGTTTGAGCTGATCCGCGCCGCCAAAACCCAGGGCTTCTCGCTGCTACTGGTGGGCCATGTGACCAAGGAGGGTGCCCTGGCCGGTCCGCGCGTGCTGGAACACATGGTGGATGTGGTGCTGCATTTCGAAGGCGATCGCGGCCACCAGTTCCGGATTCTACGCGGGGTGAAAAACCGTTTCGGCGCCACCGACGAGATCGGCGTGTTCGAGATGACTGGCAGCGGGCTCTCCCAAGTGGCCAACCCCTCGGCGCTGTTTCTCGCGGAACGGCGCGGCAATGTAGCGGGAAGTGCTGTGCTGGCGGGGCTGGAAGGTTCCCGCCCGGTGCTGGTGGAAATTCAATGCCTGCTCTCGCCCAATCCCGGCGGCTCACCCCGGCGCTCAGTTATCGGCTGGGACTCCGGCCGTCTTTCTATGCTGCTGGCGGTGTTGGAAACACGTTGCGGGCTGAAACTGGCGATGAACGATGTTTATTTGAATGTGGCCGGAGGCTTGCGCGTTTCTGAACCCGCCGCCGATCTGGCGGTGGCCGCCGCGCTGATCTCTGCGGCCTCTGACGTGCCGACCGACCCGGAAATGGTGTTTTTTGGTGAAATCGGGCTTTCCGGGGAGCTGCGCCAGGTGGCACAAACTGAATTGCGGTTGAAGGAGGCCGCGAAGCTCGGCTTTACCCGCGCCGCCGGGCCAAAGCGCGTGGCGGGCGGGGCGGCCAAGCTGAACGTGCCGAAATCGCTCTCGCTGATTGAAATCGGGCATCTGACGGATCTGGTTGGGATTATCGCCACGGGTAAAAAGCCGGGCGGGAAACGCAAGGAGGCGGAATGACCTGGGTTGACGCGGTGATGCTGGGGGTGGTGGCGCTTTCAGCCCTATTCTCGATGGTGCGAGGCTTCGTGCGCGAGGTGCTGGGGGTTTTCGCCTGGGTCGGCGCGCTCCTTGCCTGTTTGCGCTGGTATGGCCTGGCGCAGCCTTACATCGCCTCCGTGTTGCCGGAAAACCTAAAGCATTTCGCCATTTACGGCGCCATGGCCGTGGTGTTTTTAGTGGCACTGATCGTGCTCAGCCTGATCAGCGGTTTGATCGGTGGGTTGGTGCGCGACTCATCGCTCTCCGGGTTGGACCATTCGCTCGGCATCGTCTTTGGCGTGGCCAGAGGTGCTGTGCTGGTGTTCCTGGCCTATATCGCGCTGGGACTGGCAGAACCCGCAAGCGCCTGGCCCGCCCCGGTTGCGAATGCGCGTTTCCTGCCGCTGGCGCATGAGGGGGCGACATGGATTGCCGGGTTCCTGCCGCCGCAGTACCGGCCGAAGATCCAACCCCTCCCCGGCCCGCCGGCGCCATCCGCCAACACGCTGATGCAGCAGCCGGTTTCCGGCAGCGCATTGGTGGGCAATAGCGGAAGTAATTAGCTGCGAAGATCCTGCAACAACGGCCCGAACCCGCGCCGGTGATGCGGGGTTGGGCCGTGCTGGATGATCGCGGTGCGGTGGATTTCAGCCGCATAGCCCGCATTGCGCGCCCAGCCGTAATGCGGGTAGCGCGCGCCCAATTGTCGCATCAGCTTGTCGCGAAGTTCCTTGGCAACAATTGAAGCGGCGGCAATGGAAAGGCTCAGGCCGTCCCCGCCGATCAGCGTTGTGCAGGGAATGGCGATGCCGGGTTTCTTGTTGCCATCCACCAGCACATGGTCCGGCGGCACAGGCAGCGCCGCGATGGCCCGGCGCATGGCTAAAAACGAGGCGTGCAGGATGTTGAGCTTGTAAATTTCGCCTACCGAAGCAGCCCCCACCCCAATCTCCGCCCCCGAAGCCCGCAACGCCTGCAAGGCCAGCGCGCGCTTCCTCGGACTGAGCTTTTTGGAATCATCGAGCATCGCGGCGAGCTGGGCCGTTAAACCCACCGGCAACACCACCGCCGCCGCCAGAACCGGGCCTGCCAAGGGGCCGCGCCCCACCTCATCCACCCCCGCCACGCGGCCGCCAAGTGCCAACTCCCGGGAAAAATCAGGCATCGCGCTTGGCCTCGAAAAACTCTTTCAGCAGAGCTGCACTTTCCCGC
>JAKBCD010000420.1 GCA_021808205.1 Pseudomonadota bacterium
GAGGAGGCCATGGAAATCGTCTGGTTTTCGCTCGGAGACTCCGAGACCATCCCCAGTTGGGCAAGTGCGTTCATTGCGAACCCCCTAACTAGTAGACAGCCTGTAGAACGCAGCACCGCGCTGCGCCCCCCTGGGCCAGTGGGGGGGGCTTATGAGGCCATACCCCCCCTGACGCAAGTGATATTTTTGTGCTTGCCCTGAAAAAATTTATCACCTGCCCCGCGCTGGCGAAGCATGTGGTTTTCACGCAAGCTTCAAGAAGAGAACAAGCGCGTTTCTGCTACTCTGCCGCGTCCTGATACGCCTCCAGCGGCGCGCAGGAGCAAACAAGATTACGGTCTCCATACACATTATCCACCCGCTTCACTGACGGCCAGTATTTCTGCGCCGCCAAGAATGGCAGCGGAAATGCCGCCACCTTACGGGAGTAAACATGGCTCCAATCCTCGCCCATTACCTCGGCGGCGGTGTGCGGGGCGTTCTTCAGAGGGTTGTCGTCCTTTGGTAAACCGCCTGCGGCAATCAGCGCAATTTCCGCCGCGATGCTCAGCATCGCCTCGCAGAACCGGTCCAGCTCCGCTTTGTCCTCACTCTCGGTCGGCTCAATCATCAGCGTGCCAGCCACCGGCCAGGACATTGTAGGCGCGTGGAAGCCGTAATCAGCCAAACGCTTGGCGATATCCTCCACCTGCACACCGGAATCGGCGGCGAAACCCCGGCAATCGACGATGCATTCATGCGCGACGCGCCCCTGCTCGCCCCGGTACAGAATAGGATAAGCCCCCTCCAGCCGTTTGGCGATGTAATTGGCGTTTAGTATCGCCGTCTTGGTGGCGCGGGTAATCCCCCCCGGCCCCATCAGCCTTATATAGGCATAGGGGATAGGCAGAATCAGCGCCGAGCCGAACGGAGCCGCTGAAACAGGGCCATACCCTGTGGCGGGGCCAGCATCCGCGTGCAGCGGATGATTTGGCAGATGCGGCGCCAGATGCGCCGCCACGCCTATGGGCCCCACACCTGGCCCGCCGCCACCATGGGGGATGCAGAAGGTCTTGTGGAGATTCAAATGGCAAACATCCGCGCCAATACTAGCCGGGCTGGTCAGCCCCACCTGGGCGTTCATGTTGGCACCATCCATGTAAACCTGCCCGCCCGCCGCATGCACCGCCTGGCAGATGTCGCGGATCGCCACCTCGAACACGCCATGGGTGCTGGGATAGGTGATCATCAGCGCGGCGAGGCGCTCGCCATGCTCCTCCACCTTCTTGTGCAGATCCGTCACATCCACATTGCCATTCTTGTCGCAGGCCACCACCACCACCTTATAGCCTGCCATGGCGGCGGAGGCCGGGTTGGTGCCATGGGCGGAAGCCGGGATCAGGCAGATATTCCTTTGCCCCTGCCCCCGCGCCTCATGATAAGCGCGGATGGCGAGCAGCCCGGCATATTCGCCCTGCGCACCGGAATTGGGCTGGAGCGAAACGGCGGCAAAGCCCGTCACCTCGCACAGCAGCGCGGCAAGTTCGTCGATGAGCTGCTTGAACCCTTGCGTCTGCGCGGTCGGCGCAAAAGGGTGGAGGCTGGCGAATTCCGGCCAACTGATCGCCGCCATCTCCACCGCGGCGTTCAGTTTCATCGTGCAGGAGCCAAGCGGGATCATGGAGCGGTTGAGCGCGACATCCTTATCCTCCAGCCGTTTCATATAACGCAGCATGCTGTGCTCGGAATGATGCGCGGAAAACACCTCCTCGGTACAAAACGCGCTCCGGCGCAGCAGCTTTTCGGGGATGGAAGGTTGCGCTCCCGCCAGCCTCGCGCCGAACAACCCGGCCAGCGCGTCCAGTTCGGGGCGCGTCAGCGTCTCATCCAAGGCGATGCCGATGCCGGTTTCATCAATCCGGCGCAAATTAAACCCGGCGGCATCGGCCTCTGCCATCAGCGCATCCGCCTTCGGGCCAGCCTCTATGGCTAGCGTGTCAAAGAACGCATCATGGCGCAGGGCAAAGCCCGCTTTTCGCGCCGCCTCGCCCAGCAGCCGCGCCTGCAGGTTCACGCGCCGCGCGATGGTCTTCAACCCCTCCGGCCCGTGCCAGGCGGCGTAGAACCCAGCCATCACCGCCAGCAGCACTTGCGCTGTGCAGATATTGCTGGTGGCTTTCTCGCGGCGGATATGCTGCTCGCGCGTTTGCAGCGCCAGACGCATGGCCGGCCGCCCGGCCGCATCCATCGACACACCCACCAGCCGCCCAGGCATGGCGCGCTTGAAGGCATCCTTGGTGGCGAAGAAGCCGGCATGCGGGCCACCAAAACCCATCGGCACGCCGAAGCGTTGCGCGGAGCCAACCACGATGTCGCCACCCATTTCGCCGGGCGGCGTTAACAGTGTTAACGCTAGCAGATCAGCGCAGATAACACTCATGGCGCCCGCTGCCTTCCCCGCCGCTATCTCGGCGGAAAGGTCACGAACCGCCCCGGTCGAGCCAGGGTAATTCAGCACCAGGGCAAAGGGCTTCGCCGCCGCGATGCCGGCCACATCACCCGGCGCCACATCAACAATTTCCCAGCCCTGTGGCCAGGCACGGGTTTTAATCACCGCGCGGGTCTGCGGGTGCAC
>JAKBCD010000421.1 GCA_021808205.1 Pseudomonadota bacterium
CAAAATGCTGGACGCCACGGAAGCCCTGAACCGCGAGGCCGCCGCGTTGCCTAGCCGCGTGAAATCCCGCCGGTTGCGGATTGAAACCGCGATTATTTGCGCGCTGGCCAACCGGCTCACCGCCAGGCTGCGCCATGGCGACCCGCTGGCCACCCGGGTGAAGCTCTCCAAGCTGGATGTGCTGGCCGCCACCTTGCTGGGCCTGAGATATGTGCCATGATCAGCCCTGAGGATACCGCCTATGTCACCGCGCTGGTGAAAGCCTCCGGCACTTCCTTCTATCATGGCATGAAGATTCTGCCGCCGGAGCGAAGGGACGCGATGTATGCCATCTACGCCTTCTGCCGGGTGGTGGACGACATTGCCGACGAGGAAGGCCGCGACTTCACCGCCAAACAGCAGGAGCTGGAAGCCTGGCGCCAGCGCGTCGCCGCCATGTATGAGCGCGGCGAAGCCGAGGACGCGATAACGCGGGCCTTGCTGGTGGTAATCCAGGATTATCATGTCCGCCGGGAGGATTTCATCGCCATCATCGACGGCATGGAGATGGATGCGGGCGAACCGATCATCGCCCCGCCCCTGGCCGAGCTGGACCTTTATTGCGACCGCGTGGCCTCCGCCGTGGGGCGGTTGTCAGTCCGGGTGTTCGGCGATGCCTCCCCGGCAGCGGACGAGGTTGCCCACGCGCTGGGGCGCGGGCTGCAGCTCACCAACATATTGCGCGACGTGGCGGAGGATGCAGAGCGCGGGCGCATTTATCTGCCCGCCGAATTTTTAGCCGAGACCGGGGTGGCAGCAGACCCGGCGTTTATCCTCCGCGCCCCCGCCTTGCCACAAATATGCGCCCGGGTGGCGGAGATGGCGGAGCAGAATTTCGCCCGTGCCCATGCCGCCATGGCGCGCTGCAACGCCCGGGCCATGCGCCCGGCCCGGCTGATGGAAGCCAGCTACCGCCCATTGTTGAAAATTTTGCGGCGGCGGAATTTTGACTACACAAGAAAGCGCGTTACACTACCGAAATGGAAAAAGCTGATGCTGGCGGCGCGGTTACTGGCAGGATGAGGGAGGGTGTATGAGCGTACACGTTATCGGCGCCGGGCTGGCTGGGCTTTCCGCCGCCTGCAGGCTGGCTGAAAGCGGGCATCGCATCGTGCTGTTCGAGGCCGCCCCGCAGGCGGGCGGGCGGGCACGCTCATATTTCGACAAGCAGCTTGGCTGCCGGATCGATAACGGCAATCATCTCCTGCTCTCAGGCAACATCTCAACCCTCAACTATTTGCAGCGCATCGGGGCCAGGCATTCGCTCATTGGCCCGGCCGACCCCATCTTCCCCTTCCGCGACGTTAAAACTGGCGAAGCCTGGACCCTGCGGCTTACCCCGGGGCATTTCCCCTGGTGGGTGTTTTCCAACCACCGCCGTGTGCCAGGAACGCAACCTTGGCATTATCTGGCGTTGAAAAAACTGCTCAAGGCTAAGCCCGGAGATCTGGTCGCGCCTTTGGCGGGCGGCGGCACGCTCTATTCAAAGCTGCTGGAACCTCTGGCCATCGCCGCGCTTAACACCATGCCAAACATCGCCGCCGCCCAGCCCCTGGGCGCGGTGCTGGCGGAAACATTGGAGCGCGGCGGCTATGCAGCACTGCCACGCTGGACACGCATCGGCCTTTCCGAGAGCTTCGTTGACCCGGCGCTGGACTGGCTGCGCCAGCGCGGTGTGGACATCAGGCTGGGCGAGCGCGTGAGCGAACTGCGCCCGGGCCAGACCACGGTTGTGGCCCTGCCGCCCTGGGCGGCAAAAGAGCTGATGCCGGAACTCACCGTGCCGGATGCGTTTGAATCCATCTGCAATTTGCATTTCAAGGCGCAGATGGCCGCCGGCGAGGCCGGATTCTACGGCCTGCTGGGCGGCATGGCGGAATGGGTGTTCCCGCGCGAGGAAGTGATCTCCGTCACCATCTCCGCCGCCAACCGCTACGCGCATATGGACCAGGAACAGATTTCCGGGCGCGTCTGGGCGGAACTTTCAAAAGCCTTTGGCCTGAACCCCGAACCACCGCCCTGCCGGGTGTTGTGGGAAAAGCGCGCCACCTTTGCCTGCACGCCCGAGCAGCTCGCCCGGCGGCCTGGCCCGCGCAGCCCGCGCCCTGGTGTGGTACTGGCCGGAGACTGGACGGACACCGGCCTGCCCGCCACCATCGAGGGCGCCATCCGCTCCGGCGAGGCCGCGGCGGCGGCCCTGCTGCAGGCCACCTAAACCTCAGCCATGCCCGCATAGGCACTGGCAAAGCCTGCGAAAAGCTGCCAAATCCCCGAAAATGAACGCGATACCGGATCATTCGATCGAGCTGGCCCGCGCCTCATTGAGGGCTGAGCAACGCACAGACGGGCATTACTGCTACGAACTGGAGGCCGATGCCACCATTCCGGCTGAATATGTGCTGCTGGAGCATTATCTGGACCGGATCGATGATGCGCTGCAGGCCAAAATCGGCGTGTATCTGCGCCGCATCCAGGGCGATTACGACACCTGCCCGGGCGGCTGGCCGCTGTTTCATGGCGGCAAGATGGATCTTTCCTGCTCGGTAAAAGCCTATTTCGCGCT
>JAKBCD010000422.1 GCA_021808205.1 Pseudomonadota bacterium
CTCGGCGGCCTTGGCGTTGTTGATATCGCTGGAAAGTCTTGCTTCCGCCGCTTGTTGCGCGGCAACGGCCGCATCCAGCCGCAACCTTGCCACCTGCGCCTGGTTGATCGCGGCGGTCAGGCGCCTGGTCTCGGCCTTCACGGCGCTGGCCTGGGCGGCCACTTCCACCGCCATGCCCTGCATGATTGCGATACCGCGCACCGCATCCTGTGGCGAAAGCGGTGCCACGAGCAATGTTGTCGCCGGGGCAGAGGCCAGACGCTGCATCACAGGCAGTAATTTTTTCAGCGTCTCCTCGGCCTGATCCAGCTGCCCGGCGGCGTCGTTCTGTTGTGCGATGAGCCGGGCAAGCTGTGTGGCATCCTGCGAGGTTTGGTCTTCCAACCCGCGCAGGGCGGTGGCGGTGCGGGCCAGTTGCTGCGCCAGGGCTGTTGCCTTGGCCGCCACGGCGCGGCGGTGCGCGGCAGCTGCCAGTGCGGCCTCCTGATGCGACTTTATCTCCGCCAAGGCAGCGGCGCGGCGGGCTTGCAGGCTGGCAGCGTCGTTCTTATGCCTCGCTTCCTTGGCAAGAGCGCTCCCCGCCAGGCCAAGCCATAGGGCGGCAAGGGCCGCCCGGTGAAGGTAGTGCGCCGGCTTCACTCAACCAAACAGCGGCTTGCCGGTCATCGCGGCGGGCTGGGCCAGGCCCATAAGCTTCAAAATCGTCGGCGCGAGGTCCGCCAGCACGCCATCATGCAGTGCGATGCCCGTCGGTCCGCCGGCGATGAACACCGGCACCGGGTTGGTGGTGTGGGCGGTGTGCGGGCCCCCGGTTTCGGGGTCTCTCATCATCTCGCAATTGCCGTGGTCGGCGGTGACAAGCATGGCCCCACCCTGGGCATGAACGGCCGCCCAGATCTCGCCTAGCCCCGAATCCACCGTTTCCACCGCCTTGATGGCTGCACTGAGCACGCCGGTATGGCCCACCATGTCCGGATTGGCGAAATTCAGAATGATCATGTCGTATTTGCCGGTGTTGATCGCCGCCACGGCTTTTTCCGTAAGCTCGGGGGCAGACATTTCCGGTTTCAGGTCGTAGGTGGCGACCTTGGGTGAGGGCACCATGATGCGGTCTTCGCCCTCCAAGGGGGCCTCCTTCCCACCATTGAAGAAATACGTGACATGCGGGTATTTCTCGGTTTCCGCCATGCGCAGCTGCTTGAGCCCATTTTTTGCAACCACCTCACCCAGCAGATCATCCATATGATGCGGCGGCAACACGGTTTGCATGAAGGGGGCCAGGGCGTCGGAATAGGCGGTCATGCCCACCGCGCCGGCCAGTTTTGATTGTCGGGCCTTGAAGCCGTCAAACGCCGGGTCCAGCAGGGCGGTGAAGATTTCTCGTACCCGGTCAGCCCGGAAATTGGCGCAGATCACCCCGTCGCCGTCCTTCACGCCCGCATAACCGCCGATTGCTGAAGGTTTGATGAACTCGTCCGTCACCCCGGCGGCATAACTGGCCTGGATGGCGGCCTCGGCGTTGGGGAAGCGCTCGCCCTTGGCATCGACCAGCACGTCGTAGGCCTGCCTCACGCGTTCCCAGCGCTTATCGCGGTCCATGGCATAATAGCGGCCCACCAGCGTGCCGAGTGTTGCGGTGCCGGCCAAATCGGCCAGGTATTTTTTCATGTAGCCGAGCCCGGCCTGGGGCGGGGTGTCGCGCCCGTCCATCCAACCATGGGCGATCACGGGAATCCTCGCCTCGTGTAGAATCTTCGCCAGCGCCACCGCGTTATCCTGGTGGGAATGCACGCCGCCGGGGGAGACCAGGCCCAGTAAATGCGCGGTACCGCCGGATTGTTTCAATGCGGCGATGAAACCCTTGATGGTCGGGTTTTTCGCCAGCGAGCCATCCGCGATCGAAGCCTCGATGCGTGGAAGCTCCTGCATCACCACGCGCCCGGCGCCGATATTGAGATGCCCGACCTCGGAATTGCCCATCTGACCGGCGGGCAGCCCGACAACGCGGCCTGAGGTGGAGAGAAATGCTCGCGGGCAGTTTGCCCAGAGCCTGTCGAAATTTGGTTTGTTGGCCAGTGCCACGGCGTTATCTGCTCTCGACTCGCTCCAGCCGAAACCGTCGAGGATCACCAGCATCACGGGTTTCAGGGGCATCTTGGTCCTTCAAGCAACGTGTCTGCAGGGATATTTAGGCGCGGCGGGATGCTTTGGCCATGCCGTGTGCGTCAGGGCCGACCTGCCCGATGATAGGGGTGACCCGCAAGAATGGATTGCGCCCGGTAGATTTGTTCCGCCAGCATCGGGCGCACCAGCATATGCGGCCAGGTGAGTGTGCCCAGCGAGAGTTTTGCCCCGGCACGGGTCAGTACAGGGGCGTCCAGCCCCTCGGCGCCACCGATCACGAAGGCAAGACTTCTGGACCTCTCCTGCCACCCGGCCAACAGCTTCGCCAGCGCTGGTGAAGTCGGCGCTGCACCATCCATGTCGAGCGCTATCAGCAATTCGTCCGGCTTCAGCGCGTTGAGGATGGCTTCGCCTTCACGGCGCTTGATCTCGGCGGGGTTGCCCTGGCCGTCGGCGAACTCC
>JAKBCD010000008.1:0-10959 GCA_021808205.1 Pseudomonadota bacterium
CCAACCCGCTGGCGCAGGTGCTCAGCCTTGCCATGATGCTGCGCTATTCCTTCGACATGAACGAGGACGCCGATGCCATTGAGGCCGCGGTGGAGCGCGTTCTGGCCAAGGCCGGGCGCACGCCGGACATCAAGGCAGAGGGCCGCCCGACCATTTCCACGATGGAAATGGGGGATGCGTTGCTGGCAGAGCTTCAGGGCGCTTAATTCATGGGCATGGGGGTTGCGGGGCCGCGACGGTTCGGTTACACCCCGCGCACTGCGCGCTCGTAGCTCAGCTGGATAGAGCATCAGACTACGAATCTGAGGGTCAGGAGTTCGAATCTCTTCGAGCGCGCCAACTAACCCCTTGAAATACAAGCGTTAACAGGCCGGTGGGCAGAGACCGGCCTGTTTGCGTTTTGGTGCGTCTCACCACTATCCCCTCGATGGTCGCGGAACGCCGCGGTTCGCCCGGTGGGAAACGCGCGGAGGGCTGGCCAGATGCTCAGCCTGACGCCAGCTTGGGCAGAAGCCTGATACGGTGGGCATCCAGCACCAGCGCCTGAACGGTTTCACCCTTCGAGAAATGCCGCTGGAACCATCGTGCGAAGTCTCGATTGCGCCCCACGATCCTCACATAGCCGCCGGGGTTAGCCCGCCGATCGATGCGCGAGATGACGGGATCGGTGCCATCTCCGAACGACACCTCGACCGGCTCGCCATCTTCCCCCAGATGGGCGCTGGCCGCCGCACCCGGGTTGATGATCCCCTGATGGTAATAGGCCTCGCCCAGCACGATCTTGAACGCGGCGACACCGGCCGTAGACGATGACGGCGGCGGCGGACTGAAGGCCGGAGTTGGTTGCTCTTCCGGCACTTGCTGCCGAATCTCGTCCAGTTCTTCGCGCTCGGCCTCCTCGGTGATGGCGCGTCCCCGCTCCCTGCCGTTCCACGGAAGGTCGAATGCCTCGATCAAGGCATCCTCAAGGCCCGCGGCGAGGTTGATCTCGAAATCGCCGTACCGGAGGTAGGAGATCGGGTTGAAGACGAAGATGCGGACCGACGCCCCCTGCCCCAGCAACTCCCGAATTTTGGCGTTGCACCGCCAGTCGGTGCGCTGGCTCCTTCCCGGATTCTGATATCCGGCAAACCTTGCCCGGACCGTGCGCGCCGTCTTGCCAATGTACTTCACGTCATCGCCGTGGATGAAGGCGTACAGGCAGTTCCGCTCGTCCATCAGCAACCTGTCGGCCTCTGGGCTTGTGCCGTCGAGATGGAAGTCCAGGCCTCCCTCGCGCGCCGCAAGCACCCAGGCGCCGATGTCCCGGAAGCCCAGATTCAGGAGCGTCTCGGCTGTCTGTACCGTCATTTGTGCTTCCTCTTCCTTACCGTCGGCAATGATGGCGGTGTCTCACCCTCCGGCCCCGGGTCGGCGAACAGCGCCGGGATCTCCACGCCCAGCGCGGGGGCGATGCAGGGCAGCTTGCGTGCGTATAATCCATTAATATATCACACTGAATGAGCGTAGCCAGACGGCACGACGACAAGGCCGACGGCGGTCATGGCATTTGACGGGAGAGCTATAGGGTGACGAGACCTGAAGAGGAGATGGGGCAGATTGGTCTCGCCCGTGTTGGCCGCCGCCGTGTTCTCTGCCCGGCCTGCAACGCGGCCGGATCAACCGCCGCCTTCACCTACGCCGAGTGGAGCGGCTTCGCCGCCACCACCACGGACTCACGCCGGGATTTCGACATGGCCATGCGGGTTAACCCGGATCTTGCCTTCGACGCCATTCTGCGATGCCGCGCATGCGGCACGGTGTTCACCGACCGCGCCCCCTCGGAGGAGGCGCTCGGCAGCTTCTACCACCAGTACTACGGCAACCCCGGATACCTAGCCAAGCTCGACCAGAAGCTTGCCCTGGAGAAGCGCCGCCTCTTTCTGCTCAAGTTCCTCACACGTGGAAGGCGCTTCCTGGACGTTGGCTGCAACATCGGCTGCGCCGTGGAGGCCGCCCGCTGGAACGGCTTCGCGGCCACGGGGCTGGAGTTGGACGACGCAGCCGTGGCGGTCGCGCGAGAGCACTTCCCGCGCAACGAGTTTGTCGCCGGTACTCTGGATTCGCTCTCACCGGGCCTGACCTTCGACCTGGTCTATTGCAGCGAGGTCATCGAGCATGTGCCGGATGTCGGACACTTCGTGCGCCAGCTCGCCGCGGCTGTTGCGCCTGGCGGCGTTCTGCTTCTCACCACGCCGGATTCCGGGCACAGGCAAGTGCGGGACGACGTGATGCGCTGGGACACGCTACGCCCGCCGGAACACCTCACCCTCTTCACCCGCGCCGGCATGCGCGCGGCGCTGGCGCCGCACTTCCGCCGCGTCGTCACCCTGCCCAACGCCAAGCCCGGCGTGCAGGCCCTCGCCTTCAAGGGAAAGGCTGAATGAACCAGCCCTAGGGCGGGCTGCCTGCACGACGTCAGCCAAGCCTGATCGTCGGGATTGCCTCCATCGGGGGATGATGGCCCTGATGCCCGCCAACGGGCCGCTCACCCTGCTGGGCCTGCGGCGCTGGCAGCTTTACGCCACCAGCCGAGCGCGCTGCCCTCGTTCCAGGCCCTCGGCGGCAACGTCAAAGTCTTCAGGGCCTGCGGGATCAGCCTGGAGAATGGCAGGATTTTTCTTTGCCTTTGTTGCTCCTTCATACGGAAATAAAACAGGGAAGATCACCGCGCCAAACAAACACGCCGGTATAGAGCTTCCCCGCGACCTGCCCGATCGCCTTGAACCGCTCCTCTCCATCAATTTCGCGCATGGAGGAGAGGATCATATGAGCGCCGTCCTCAAAAAGCACATCGCCGAAAGCCAGGGAGAGACCATGCTTGGCTTGGTTGACGGCGTCTTTCGCAGGATCGAAACGGGCTGTCATGCAGTCTATGTACGGAATATCCGTATAATGCGTGAGAACAATGTGCGGAAATTCCGTATAATGACGGAGCGCCAACGGTGCATGAATCCTTGGCAAAAGGGCTGAAACGTTGGGACGTTCACCCAACTACGAATCTGAGGGTCAGGAGTTCGAATCTCTTCGAGCGCGCCATTTAATTCAAAGACTTATGCGTAACACCCTGGAGCGGCAAAATGGGCCGGATGCCAGGGGGATACTACTTGCCCCAAAAATGGCCCCATTTCTGCCCTACGTCTATGCGTGACAGGTAGATTGGTCTTGTGTCGCGACGTCCGCATGTTTCAGGCTCAGGGGCCGCAAGACACCTCGCTTGAAAGCGAAACGCCACTGATACTCACAACCAGGCGCGGTGCGAACTGGCGACATCCCGGCCATTTCAAACCCGGTAAAACAATCCGCCCCAAGGTGGATGCCGTCCTCGCAGAGCCTCCTCCGCATGGGGTTGGCAGGCAAACAGGGCAATGGCTACAGCTTCTGCCCGCCGCGCCCGGCCAGATAAAGTGCTGGCAGCAAATTGGTACAGAGCAGGGCGCTCCAGAGAATGCCGCCGCCAATCACCACCGCCAGCCCCTGCTCGGGCGCAGCACCCGTGCCAAAGCCCAAAGCCGTAGGCAGCATGCCGAGAATCGCCACGGCGGTGGTGAGGAAAATAGGGCGGAAACGCACGTTAAGCGCCTCATCCACGGCATCTTCCGGGCTCATCCCCGCCGCCTCGTTGCGCTGGGCGCGGTCCAGCAGCACCACGCCGTGGTTCAAACTCACCCCGGCCAGGGCCAGGAAGCCGATCAACCCGATGCCGTTCAGCCCCAACCCGCTTGCCGCCAGAGCCAACCCGCCGCCGGTCATTGCCAACGGAATTTGCGCCAACAGCAGCAGCGGCACACGCTGCCCTGAGAAACGCAGGAACAGCACACAGGCCAAGGCCGCTATGGCGGCGAGGGCAGCCAGGCCCAACCCCAGTGCGGCACGCTCCAGCATCGGGTACAGCCCGCCGAAAACGATCCGCTCACCCGGCGGCAGCTTCAGCCCGGCCAAGGCGCGCTTCGCCTGGGCGATGGCGATATTGGGCGCTGTGGTGGGGGTGGCGAGAATTTCCAGCGCCCGTGCGCCATCAATATGCATGAACTGGTTGGGACTGGTGATGAGCGAGATATCCGCCAGCGCGCCCAGGGGCGTGGCGCTGGCTGGCCCTATCGGCAAGGCGCCGAGCCCTTGCAAGGATAGCAAACCCGGGTCCGGCAGGCGCAGATAAAGCGGCAGGGGTGCCGCACCATCCGGCAATTCAGCCACTACCTGCCCGGCCATCAGAGCGGAGACCTCTCTGCTCAACTCGGACGGTATCATTCCCGCCGCCGCCAAGGCTGCGGGGCGCGGAGTAATGCGGATTTGCGTCTCCGGATAACCCTGATCGTTGAACAAATCGCTCAACCCCGGCACGCGGCCGAGGCGCTGGACGATGTTCTGCGCGGTGGTGGACATCTGGCCAAGATTATCGCCGTACAAATCCAGCGCAAAGGGTTGCGGCAAGCCGTTCAGGCTTTCGCCCAGCCGTTCGATGGTCGGTGTGTCCACGCCGGTTTGCAGCGAGGGGAATTGCGTTTCCGCCTGCACGCGGGCGGCGATCGCATCCAGGCTGGCCCCGCCCGCGCCTGGCTTGAGCCGGATGGTGATCTCCCCGGCATAGGCAGGTTCGGTATAGGTGGAGCCCGCCGCCGAGCCGATGCGTGCCAGCACGTGCTCAACCGCCTTGTCTTTCGCCAATCGGGCGGAGAGACGGCGCATCACCGCATCCGAATCCGCAAGCGAGGTGCCGGGGGCGAGGGTAAAGGATTCCAGCAGCACGCCCTCATTTGGCAACGGCAGCACATTCACCGAGACCAGGCTCATCGCGCCGAGGCTCGCCAGCAGCAGCGCCACGCAGGCCAGCACGGCGCGTTTCGGGTAGGCCAAGGCGAGGCGGAAGAGGCGGCGGTTCCAGCCCATCAGCCGCGTGAGCAGAATATTGGCCGCGCGCGGCGGGCGCACGGCATGGCGCGGCAGCAGCCCCAGCCCCAACGGAATCAGCGTCAGCGACACCAGCAGCGAGGCGCCGAGCGCGAAAATCATGGCCAGCGCGAAGGGCACACAGAACAGCCCCGCCAGCCCGCCGGTGAACAGCAACGGGACGAAAACCAGCGCGGTGGTGAGCGTGCCGATAATGTCAGGCGCCATGATCTCCCGCAAACCCCGCGAGATACCCGGCCAGGTCTCGTCCCCCGCTTCCCAACGGTGGAAAATACTCTCCAGCACGATAATGGAATCATCCGCCACCAGCCCAAGCGCCACGATGATGGCGCCGAAGGTGAGGAGATTGAGGCTCTGCCCGGTGGTGTAAAGCCCGGCGATGCCCAGCAGCAGGGATACCGGGAGAGACAAGGCCAGCAGCCAAGCGCCGCTGCCCAACCCCAGTACGGCGAGCAGCCCGGCGATGGCCAGCGCACCGCCAATGAGCAGGTTGCGCCGCAAATCATCGCTGGTCGCCCCCACCAGATGCCCCTGGTCATAAATCCGCACCACGGAAACGCCGTCCGGCAGCGCCACGGATTTGATGGCATGAGCGAGCGATCGCGTTACCGGCAAGGTGGAAGCGCCCTGCTGCTTGAACACAACCAGTGCGATGGCGGGCTCGCCATCCAGCAACTCGCGCTGGTGCACCGGCTCCGTGCTGTGCACAATGCGGGCCAGCGCGCCCAGCGGAATCGGGCCGTGCGGTCCCATCACCGGCGTTTGCGCCAGTTTTGCCGCGCTCGGCGCATTGCCGAAAGTGATGAGGGAGTCGACATGGCCAAGGCTGAGCGTACCGCCCGGCACCAGCATCGCCTGCCCGGCCAGCGCCTGCTGCAAAGCCTGTAAGGAAACCCCGGCTTGTTCCATGGCCGTAAGGTTGGGCTGCACCCAGAGCGCCTCGCCGCCGAGCCCGGCCGAAGTGACCAGCTGCACACCGGGCACGGCGCGCAAGGCCGGCACCAGTTGCATGGCTACCGCGCGGGCGGCCTGCGCCTGTGACGTGCCGGGGGCAATGCGCACAGCGTAATCCGCCACCTCATTGATGGCATTGCCCATAATTTCGGTGAAGGGCTGCACGCCAGGCGGCAGGCTGGTCTGGGCACGCTCGATGGCGCCGTTCACCGCCTGCAAATCCGTCTGGGCGTTGGTGGTGGCGGCAAAGCGCAGATCGGTCTCGACGAGGCCGTCGCTGATGGTGCTGCGGACATTGGACACACCCGGCAGGCCGAGCAGCACACCCTCCAGCGGGGTGGCCACCATCGCCTCCATATCCGTGGCTGTGGTACCGGGCAGATGCACGGTGACACTCACCTCGGGATAGTTGAAGGCGGGCAAAACCTCCTCTGGGATATTGAACAGGGCGAACACCCCGTAGCCGAGCAAGGTGGCATAGATCATCAGCCACAAAGCCGGGCGGGCAGCCAGGCGGAGTAAAGCGGCGGGCATGGCTTAATCCGGCGGCTGATAAAGGCTAGCGATATCGCGATGGTAAAGCAGCGCGGCATCCTGGACGATGACCTGATCTCCGGCGGCAAGGCCCGCCAGAATGGGCGTTTGCGCGCCATCGGCGGCACCCGGCACCACCTGCACGGCATGATTGCCTTGCGCGTCATGCAGCATCACCCACCAACGCCCGTTATCCATCACCAGCGCTTCGCTGGGCACCAGAAAAACACGCCGGGCTCGCAAAGAGAGGCTGAGCGTGCCTGCCTGACCCGGCAGCAAACCCGTGCCGGAGAAAGCCAGCACCACCCCGCCATCGGGTTGTGTGCCTTGCTCGCCGCGCAGCGTGACAGGTATGGCTGCATTGCCGTTGGCGGGGGCAAAGCGCGCCGCCGTGCCGGGGGAAAGCTCGGCCGCCTGCGGGTCATAAAGCACAGCCTTCACCCAGGCGCCGGCAGAGGGCTGCACCACCGCCACGGGCTGGCCCGGCTGCAAGGCGCTCCCCGGCCCAGCGGCGAGGCTTTGCACCTGCCCGGCCACCGGGCTTTGCAGGCTCGCAGCGGCACGCAGCGCTGCAAGCTGGGCGCGGGCCGAAGCCGCCGCCGCCTTGGCCTGTGCCACCGCCGCTTTCGTGGAAAGATGCTCGGCGAATTTCCCCTGCTCCGCCGCCAGGGCGGCATCGGCGGCGGCGTTCGCCCCTTGCGCCGTGGCCAGTGCCGCCGCGATCTGCGGGCCGCTAAGCCGCCCTATGGTTTGGCCCGGATGCACGCTTTCGCCCGGCGCCACGGCGAGGCTGGTGAGCACGCCGGCTTGCAGGGCAGTGATTTTGACGGGCGTACCCGGCTGCACAATGGCAAAGCCAGAAAGACTAGGGGCCTGCAGGGTAACCCGCACTGTTACCCTGCCGACGGGAGCCTGGGCCGTGAGCGCCAGGGCGGACAAAGCTAGCCAGAGCGGCACGTATCTGGAATATCGAATCACTTCGCCCTGATAAGCGGGTCCGCCGGGCAGAACGGTGCCATTTCAATGATAAATTTATCATTTTCAGGCCTCCATGGAGGGAAAATGCAACGTCACTCGCGTGCCATGCCCTGGTGTGCTTTCAATCGTCGCGCACCCGCCATGTAGCTCCATGATCGAGCGCACGATGGAGAGCCCCAACCCCGAGCCTTGCGCCGCCTTGTGGCCCCGTGCCGGGTCGGTCTGATAAAAACGGTCGAACAACCGGGACAGATGCTCCGGCGCAATGCCTGCCCCTTGGTCGGAAATGGCGATCTCCACGCCGCTGGCAGGGGCACCCGAGACGGCCAGCACAACCTCTGAACCCAACGGAGCGTGACGTACCGCATTGGCCAGCACATTGCTCACCACCTGCCGGAGAAGCAGCTTGTCCGCATAGAGCGTGGCAGCCCCTCTGATGTGGAGGCGCAACCCCTTAGGTCGGGATTGCGCGTCATATTGCGCCACCACCCAGGCGCAAACCTCGGCAGCCTCGCAACGCTCATGGCGTAGCGCGTGGCTGGGGTTTTCCACCCGCGCCAGAAACAGCAAGTTCTCGATCAACCCGGTCAGCCGCTGACCATCCTCCAGCGCGGAGGCGATGGCGGTGCGGTATTCCGCCTCACCGCGCGGCCGGGTGAGGCAAACCTCCAGGCTGCCATTCAGGTTGGAAAGCGGCGTACGCAGCTCATGCGCGATATCCGCCGAGAAACGAGAGAGGCGCTCGAAACTGGATTCAAGATTGTCCAGCATCTGGTTAAACACCTGCACCAGCCCGGTTAATTCGCTTGGCCAGGGCGGGTCCAGCGGAATACGGCGCGAAAGCTGGGCGGGGGTGATGCTCTGCGCCACCTTGGCGATGCGGGTGAGCGGCGCCAGCGCGTGCGCGGCGGCCAGCCGCCCGGCCCCCAGCAATAGCGGCACCATCAGCAGAAAAAACACCGCCAGGGCGCGATGAAAATCCGTCAGCAGCGCGTTGTCGCGCGTAATATCCAGCCCGATTTGTAAAACCACACCCTGCTTGCCTTGCAGGGGCAAGCTGGTGAGTAGCCAGGAACCATTGTCGGTTTGGTAGGGAATAAGCAGCAAATTCTGCATGCCGTGCGCAGCGGGGAACAAGTTAGCGGGCAACAACGTGCCCATGCCCGGCGTCTCACCTCCCTGCTTTCCCGCCACCAGCACCCGCGCCTCATAGGCACGCAACCGGGCACCTTCGGTCTCTTGCAAAATTTCCTTGATCAGAGCGCCAGGCGTGCCATCGCCATCGCTCAGATCATCCTGCAACTCCGCCGCCTTGGCCTGCACAAACTCCCGATGCGCGGCGGTGAAATTCGCTTCCAGCTTCCAATTGGCCAGCAGCGCGAACAGCCCCACCGCCAACAACGCCCCCAACGTGTAAAGCAAAGCAAGACGCCCGCTGATGGAAGCCGGGTGGAACGATGGCAGTTTCATATATCCAGCACATAGCCGGTGCCACGGATTGTGTGCAGCAGGGCGGTTAAGAACGGCGTGTCCAGCTTGGCGCGCAGGCGGCGCACCAGCGCATCCACCGCATTGGCCTGCTGGTCGTGGAACAGGCCCCAGATCGCTTCGGCGATGATGGTGCGCGAGAGCACCCGCCCCTGGTTGCGCGCCAGCAGCAGCAGCAGCGCGTATTCCTTGGATGTTAGCTGCAAGCCCTGCCCGGCTCGGGCGACGCGGTGGCGTAATGTGTCTATTTCCAAATCCCCCACCGTTATCAAGCTGGAGCCGGGCGCCACCTTGGGCAGCCGGGCCAAATTCCGCAGCCGGGCCAAGAGTTCGGCGAAGGCGAAGGGCTTGATGAGATAATCATTGGCGCCGAGATCAAACCCGCGCACCCGGTCCTCCACATGGTCCCGCGCAGTAAGGAACAACACCGGCGTGGACCGCCCGGCGGCACGCAGGCGTTTGAGCACCTCCCAGCCGTCCAGCCCAGGCAGCATCACGTCCAGGATGATCGCGTCGAACTCACCGGCCAGTGCCAAAGCCAAAGCGTCCTCGCCATTGCTGACCGCGTCCACAGCATGGCCGTCCTCGCGCAACCCATTGGTTAGGTAGTGGATCGTCTTCTGTTCGTCCTCGACCAGTAGAAGCTGCATGACCCTTCTGCGAAAGCATGTTTCAGTGAGCATACCACCTCCAGCGCCGATGCGACCAGCACCGCCTCTTGCCCAGCAACTTCCCCTCACAATCCCTTCGGGCGGGTGGCGTTCCCGGGGTGGCCGACGGGTGCACCCGCGGGCGCCGCTCAACAAGAACTGGGCTGAGGATTGAAAAGACGGCGAAAGCTGACCTGGATGTGGTAAGACGCACCAAGTTTCGTTGCGCAAAATCGCACATTCGTTGAGGGTGGAAAACGGAGCTCAGCGCAGCAGGATGGACGGTTTGATGATTTCTTCTCCCTGGTTCGGGTTTGCTGTGGCGCTCGGCATCGGGCTGCTGATCGGGCTGGAGCGTGAGCGCAGCAAGGGCTTAGGCGCCGGACGGCGCGCAGCCGGGATACGGACGTTTGCGCTGCTGGCGCTGCTCGGCGCCGTGGCTAGCCATCTCGGCAAGGAGGTTCTGGCGATCGTCTTGCTTGGGGTGATTATGCTGGCGGGCTTTTCCTACCGGCGGGATCACGGCGACGATCCGGGGATGACCACCGAGGTCGGGCTGTTGGTTACACCGCTTCTCGGCGCAGTCGCCATGGCCGACACCAGCTTAGCCGCCGCGCTCGGTACGGCGGTAGCGGTGCTGTTCGCAGCCAAGGTTTCGCTGCACGGATTTGTCACACGCATTCTTACCGCGACGGAAGTGACGGACGGGCTAGTCTTCGCGGTGGCGACGCTGATCGTCTGGCCGCAATTGCCGGACAGATACATCGGCCCGTTCGCAGCTTTGAACCCGCACAGCCTGTGGTTTCTCGTCATTTTAATGATGGCGATCGGTGCATGCGGCCATGCGGCAGCGCGCGCGATGGGCGCGCGCTTCGGCCTGCCGCTGACGGGGCTGGCATCGGGCTTCGTATCCAGCACCGCGACGATCGGCGTGATGGCAGCATTAGTGAAACGAGCACCAGCCAGCATGAATGCTGCCGTCGCGGGGGCGGTATTCTCGACGTTGGCCACCTTCATCCAGCTCTCGGTGCTGCTGGCGGCACTCTCCCGTGCCACGCTGCTGCTGCTGGCGCCCGCTCTGGCGGCGGGAGCTGTTGTTGCGGCGCTGTACGCCTTGGCCTTCGCGCTACGCGGGGGGCGCGAGGAGGTGGCAGCGGAACCAGGACGTGCCTTCAGCCTGGGCACCGCGCTTGGGCTGGCGGCGCTGATCGCGGTGATGCTGATAGGCTCGGCGGCATTGCGCGCTTGGGCAGGCGAGGCCGGGGTAATGGCGGGGGCACTCGTTGCTGGATTTGCCGATGCACATTCGCCGGTTATCTCGATCGCCTCGCTGGTGGCGGGTATGAAATTGGCGCCAAGCGAGGCGGTGCTGCCAATCCTCACGGCGGTAACGAGCAATACCGTC
>JAKBCD010000008.1:10969-13895 GCA_021808205.1 Pseudomonadota bacterium
TGGTTATGGCTCGCGGGGTGGGAAGTCAGGGCTTCCTGCTGCGCATCGCGCCTGGGGTGGTAGCACCAGTGGCCGCGGCTTGGGCGGTCGCGCTGGCCCTGGGGTAGAACGCCTAGAGCCGGATGATTTTAGATCGAATCACGGGAGTGATCCGCTCTAAAATCTGAATCCGCCTCTAAAACAACCTCCAAAACAATGAGACCGAGGGCGATTCAGACTTTAGGCTCGCTCGTAAAGTGAGCGAACCTAAAGTCATCGCGCTCTAACAGGGGGCCATGCCGTCGGCATTATGCCGAATACGGAAGACCACACGACGGACATGAATGATGCTTGGGGATTGACCTACTTCGTCCGGTTCAACCAAGCGGATACTTCATACAGGCGGACAGCGATCGGGAAGGATTCTACGTCTGACTGGTTACAAAAAGGCAATCAGGTCACGCTGTACGGGAAGCCTATTTCTCCTGTAGCTGGGCCAAGTTTCACAATTTGCATTGTACAGGTCTGCTTCCTCTGGCCTTGGCAATTATACTCTGGCTTATACCCGCCTGCCTTTTCCCATCGTCTCGATACTTTGCTGGGCTTGTGCGATGTTTTTAAGCACCCGCACCTGTTTCTGCTTCCGCCGCATACCACTACTTCGGCAAGTGGCGGTATAGATCAGGGGTACGTGAACAGAGCCAGACAGCCGCCGGGCAGGCAGCTCAGACTTATGCCACCACCCCCGTATTCTGCTTGATCAACTGCGCATACCAATAATAGGAATCTTTTGGTGTACGCTTTTGCGTTTTAAAATCCACGTCCACGAGGCCGAAATGCCATTTCAATCCACCATCCCATTCAAAATCGTCCAGCAAAGTCCAGACGAAGTAACCGGACACATTAGCGCCCTGGTCGATGGATTGCTTCAAAAATGACAAATGCTGCTGAAGATAGGTGATACGGCCGGCATCACGCAGACCATTGGCAGGCTTGCCATCAGGCACTGTAGCGAAGCCATTTTCAGAAATGAATATTTCCGGACGGTTATAGGTGTTGGTGATTCGCATGACGATTTCGAGCAATCCGTCGGGCTCGATCGGCCAACCCAGCGCTGTATATTTTACCGGCGCGTGATCTGGGCCGAAATTGGCGTTTAGGGGCACCGAGGGATCGGCCTGGATATGCAGCCGGCTGTAGTAATTGACACCGAAGAGGTCGATCGGCTGATGAATATTCTTGAGATCTCCTGCCTGGCAAAACGGCTCAAAATGTTCTGCAACCAGCTCCGGATAATGCCCGGCAAAAAGCGGGTCCAGGACCGCACCATTCCACATTGCATCCAGACGATGCGCAGCCGCCACGTCTTCCGCCTTGTCCGTGCTGGGCCAAATCGGCTCCACGCAAGCAACAGTACCGATGCGTCCGCCCACGCCATTGGCACGCAAGGCTTGTATCGTAAGGCCCTGACCAAGATTAAGATGATGCAGGGCAGACGCCCAGGACGCCATGCCGGTTAACCCGGGCGCATGGATGCCAACGCCATGACCAAACCTCGAATGCACTGCGGCTTCATTCAGCACCATCCAATGAGAAACACGATCGCCAAAATGCCGGCTGACATGGTCGGAGAATTCCGCCAACCGCGCGGAGGTGTCGCGATGTCTCCATCCACCATTTTCCTGCAACCTCTGCGGAAGGTCCCAATGGTACAAGCACAGCCAAGGAGAGATATTCTTGCTGAGCAGTTGATCAATCAGCCGGTCGTAAAAACCAAAGCCGAGGGGATTTGGCGTGTGGTTGTCGGTAGGGAAAAGCCGTGACCAGCACACCGAGAAGCGGTAGTTCTTAATGCCTGCATCGGCAATGAGTGCAACGTCTTCCGGCATGCGATGGTAATGATCGCATGCGATATCCGCTGTGTCTCCATTGGTGATATGATGCGGCTCGTGGCAAAATACATCCCATATGCTGACCGCACGGCCATCATCCCTTACCGCACCTTCAATTTGATACGCCGACGTTGAGACACCGAAATTGAAATTGGGGCCGAATTGGAGGGTTTCCATCCCAGACTGCTTCGCGGACATAACGGGCAAAGCGCCAGCTACGGAAAGGGTCGCGGGTAGACTTAGAAGTTTTCGTCTTTTCATGAGAGAACCTGTTTGCCGTAAATTTCAAATCAGCGCACTATAAAAACGCCTGACATTTTCGTCATGCAGCGTCAACGATACGTTGCTGGCCGGCCTCAATCTCTTCCAACGAGCGCCCCATGGTCTCCGGAACCAGATACCAAGTGAACAATATGGATGCCAGGGTGAGTGCCGCATAAAGGTAAAATGTATTGCCGCGGCCGATCGCCTGATTCAGATCCAGAAAGGTGAAGGAAACCAGCATGTTGAACACCCAGTTCATGATCGTAGCGACGCTCATCGCGCGGGCCCTAACAGCGAGGGGAAATATTTCCGAGATCAGCAGCCAGAAAACTGGGCCCAAACCAATAGCGAAAAAAGCCACATAAATTGCTATGAACAGGATGATGCCCCAGGCCAGTCCAGGATGGGTGCCTGATCCAATTCCAAAAAAGACGCCCAGAATGAGCAATGAGACAAACATGCCTGCAAGCCCAACAAGCAGGATTTTGCGGCGCCCTATCTTGTCCAGTAGCGATACCGCGACGATGGTGAATATGACATTCACCAGACCGATCCCGGCCGTTACAAGAATGGAACCCGTGGCCGTCGCAATGCCGCTATCCGCGAAAACGGTGGGGGCAAAATAGATTACCGTATTGATGCCCGTGATCTGTTGAAAAATCGCCAATCCAACGCCAACCACAAGCGGCATGCGGACGCGCGCACCGAATACTGCAGCCCAACCACCATCAGCGCGGTCGGTCTTGTCGATATCCTGACGAATCTCCTCGAATTCGCGCATAGGGTCCATG
>JAKBCD010000423.1 GCA_021808205.1 Pseudomonadota bacterium
GGTACCCGAACCACGCGCCGGCATGAGAAGCGGGCATATCCCGGGCGCCGTCTCGCTGCCCTTCACCACGCTTCTGCAAGACGGGCGGTATTTGCCGCCTGAAACGCTGCGCGGCGTGTTCACCGCCGCCGGGATTGATGGCTCTCAGCCGCTCATCGCCTCCTGCGGCTCGGGCGTCACGGCCTGCGTGCTGGCGTTGGGGCTGGTGAAGGCGGGGTTGCCGGAAGCGGCGATTTATGATGGCTCCTGGGCCGAGTGGGGCGCGCTGGACAACACGCCGGTCGAGGTTTGAATGGTTCGTAAAATCGAGACGGCATTGGTTCAGGCTGGGCGGGCGCCGGTTAGGCAATATGGTTTTGTCAATCCGCCACTTAAGCGGGGTTCCACAGTGCTGCATGAGAGTGTGGCGGCCAAAAAAGCGGTCGGCCAACGCGGCTTCGAAGCTGTGGAAATCTACGGGCTGATGGGCAACGAGACTCATTTCGCACTTGAGGCCGCCATCGCCGAGATCGAAGGTGGTACCCGCGCGCAAGTTACCGGCAGCGGGCTTTCGGCCATCACCCTGCCGCTGCTGGCTTATCTGAACACTGGCGAGCATCTGCTGGTGCCGGATTCCGTTTACGGGCCAACGCGCAGCTTCTGCGATTCTGTGCTCAGACGGTTTGGAGTCGAAACGACCTATTACGACCCGATGGTGACACCAAAGGAGCTGGAACATTTATTCCGCTCCAACACCAAGGTGCTATTCACCGAAAGTCCCGGCAGCCACACCTTCGAGGTGCAGGATATTCCGGGCCTGGCAGACGTAGCGCACCGCCATGGGACAAAGGTGTTTCTGGACAACACTTGGGGCATTCTGCATTTCGCCCCCTTTCAACATGGCGTGGATGTGTCGATCCATGCGCTGACCAAATATCCTGGCGGGCATTCCGATATCATTCTGGGCGCGGTGGTTGTGAACACCGCCGAGGATTGGCACTGGCTGCGCCAAGGCGCCCTGGAAACCGGCAATTACGCCAGCCCGGATGATTGCTGGCTGGCGCTGCGGGGATTGCGCAGCCTGCATGTGCGGTTGAAGGCGGCCGAAGCGGCGGGGCTGAGGATCGCCAACTGGCTGGCCGCGCGGCCGGAGGTGGCGCGGGTGCTGCACCCTGCCCTACCATCCTGCCCTGGCCATGAATTTTTCAAACGCGATTTCACCGGTGCCTGCGGGCTGTTCGGGGTGGTGTTCCACCCCCAATACAGTGCCGAGGATGTGGTTCGGATGATCGACTCGCTGCAGATGTTTGGCATCGGTGCCAGCTGGGGCGGGTTTGAGAGCTTGGTGCTGCCGACCACGGGCACCATCCGCCGCTCCGCCGGCACCGGCCGGTTCGAGGGCGAGGCCCTGCGCTTGCAGATCGGGCTGGAGAATATCGACGATCTGATCACCGATCTGGAACAAGGCCTGGCCGCCTTGCGCGGCGCATGACCTTGCTGCCGCCCCTGCTGTCCGGGTTTCTCGGCACAATGGGGCTGGCCTTTATCATCGGGCTGGAGCTGCACGCCTATCGGCGGCGGGATGAAGCGGCACTGGAGCTGCAGGCGCAGGGGTTCGGCACCACCCGCACCGTCACGCTGATTGCCGCCCTTGGCTTCGTGCTTTGGGTGATTGCGCCGGTGACCCCCTTCTGCGTGGGGCTGGGCGTGTTGGGGTTGGCGCTGCTGCTGGATTACCGCAAGCGTGTGAAAGCAGGGGATTCCTCGCTGGTGCCCACGGTAATCGGGTTGATCGCCTACACGCTGGGGCCGCTGATGCTGACCGCACCGCTTGCGCTGATCGCGGCGCTGACGGTGCTGATTTTGCTCGCACTTGGCGAACAGGTGAAGATACGCCGCTTCTCCGACGCCTTCCCGACTGAAGAAGGTGTCACGCTGGCGAAATTCCTGATCCTGGCCGGGCTGATCTATCCGCTGCTGCCTGGAACAGAAGTGCCGTATTTGCCCGGCATCACATGGACAAAAATCTGGGTGGCGGTGCTGGTGATCTCCGGCATTTCCTATATCGGCTATCTGGCGCACCGTTATGTGTTCCCGCGCGCGGGCACGTTGCTGACGGGCGTGCTGGGTGGACTATATTCCTCCACCGCCGCCACGGTTGTGCTGGCGCGCGCCTGCCAGGCGGAGCCGGGTAGTGCCGCCTTTGCCCCCGCCGCCGTGATTATTGCCACCGCCATGATGTATGCGCGGCTGCTGGCACTGATCACTCTGCTGGGGCACCGCGATGCGGCCCTGGCCCTGGCCCTGCCCTTTGGCGGGCTGTTTGTGGCGTCGCTCGCAGTGGGGGGCTTGTTGGCCTGGCGGGCGCGCGGCGCGCAGACGCAGACGCATACCACCGTAAGCTCAAACCCGCTTGACCTGCCTGTGGCATTTCTGTTTGCGGCGTTGTTTGTGGTGTTCGCAGGCGTTACTCAGGTCGTAACCATGCGGTTCGGCGCGGCGGGGCTGCATGTGCTCAGCTTCGCCGTCGGGTTCTCGGATATCGACCCGTTCATCCTCTCGCTGCTGGC
>JAKBCD010000424.1 GCA_021808205.1 Pseudomonadota bacterium
GATCATGCTCTGGCGGCGGGATGTACGGCATTTCCTGGCCGACCCTGTGCCGGAAGAGGCGCTGGAGCGGCTGCGTTTGGCGATGGAGCACGCCCCTTCCGTCGGCAATGCGCGCCCCTGGCGCATAATCCGCGTGGAAAGCCCGGACCTACGCGCCGCCGTGCGGGCGGAGTTCATGCGCTGCAACCAGAACGCCGCCGCCGCCTATGAGGGCGAACAGGCAGCCGCCTACGCCAAGCTGAAACTGGCTGGGCTGGATGCTGCCCCCGTGCAACTCGCGGTGTTCACCGAGACCGACCCGGAGGCCGGGCACCGCCTCGGCCGCGCGACGATGGAACTGACGCTGCAACAATCCACCGCCATGGCGATTTACGCGCTATGGCTCGCAGCACGGGCTGAGAATCTGGGCGTGGGGGCGGTTTCGATCCTGGAGCCACGCGTGATGGAGCGCCTGTTCGGCGTGCCGGAGCGCTGGGAGTTTTCCGCCTATCTCTGCATCGGCAAACCCGCCTTTACCGACGACACGCCGCTGCTGCACCGGGCGGAATGGCAGAGGAATGAAGAGACGGTGTGGGAACGGCGCTAGAGCGAAAATAGCCCGTCCACCTCCAGATGTGTTTCCAGATGCGCGGCCAACCCGTCCAACGCGGCCTCGATCTCCGCGCCATGGGCGCGTGCCGCCACCTCCGCGCCCAGGCTGGCCAGGAAGGCGGTGCGGAACGCATCTTCGTGGAACAGCCCGTGCAGATAACTGCCCATCACCAGCCCATCCGCTGACACCGCGCCATCTGGCCGTTCCCCCACCAAGGCGAAGGGGCGAGTGGTGTCCGGCCCCTGGCTCTGGCCGAGATGGATTTCATAGCCCGAAACCTTCAGGCCGCTTGGTGCATGCACCGCTTGAATTTGGCCAAGTTGCTTCTGCGGCTCCATGCGGGTGGAAATATCCAAAAGCCCCAACCCTGGCGCGGCACCTGGCGGGCCTTCCAGCCCTTGGCTGTCTTCAACCACGCGCCCCAGCATCTGGTATCCGCCGCACAGGCCGAGAATGCGCCCGCCGCGCCGTCGATGGGCCAGCAGATCAATATCCCAGCCCTGGGCGCGTAGAAACATCAAATCCCCGCGAGTGGATTTGCTGCCGGGAATAATCACCAAAGCCGCGTCGCCGGGAATGGCCTGGCCGGGTTCAACCAGCACCAGCTCCACGCCCGGCTCGGCGCGCAGGGGGTCCAGATCGTCAAAATTGGCGATGCGGGAGAGGGCGAGGCAGGCGATTTTCACGGCTCCTGGCGAGGACGCCACCGGGCGGGCACGGCGGAGGTCCTGCGCATCCTCGCCCGGCAGGCGGGCGGCGTCTGGAAAGTAAGGCACCACGCCGAAGCCGCGCCATTTCGTATGAGTCTGGATGAATTCATAACCGGAATCGAACAATCGCGGATCGCCACGGAATTTATTGACGATGAAGCCCTGCACCAGGGCGGTATCCTGCACATCAAGCACGGCTTGCGTGCCGATGATCTGGGCGATCACCCCGCCCCGGTCGATATCCCCCACCAGCACCACCGGCACATTGGCGGCGCGGGCGAAGCCCATATTGGCAATGTCGCCCTCGCGGAGATTGACCTCCGCCGGGCTGCCGGCGCCCTCGACGATGACGAGATCATGCGCGGCTTTGAGCCGGTGAAAACTCTCCAGCACCGGGGCCAGGAGTTGGGGCTTGTACGCGGCGTAGTCCCGTGCCTTCAGCGTCGCCAGGCGTTTGCCCTGCACGATGATCTGGGAGCCGGATTCGGATTCGGGCTTCAGGAGCACGGGGTTCATATCCGTGATAGGGGCGAGGCCGCTGGCCAGGGCCTGTAGCGCCTGGGCGCGGCCGATCTCGCCGCCCTCGGCCGTAACGGCTGCATTGTTGGACATGTTTTGCGGCTTGAAGGGTGCTACCTTCAGCCCGCGCCTGCGCGCCGCACGGCACAGCCCCGCCACCAGCAATGATTTGCCGACATTCGAGCCTGTGCCTTGCAACATCAGGGTACGGGTCAAAATTCGACTCCCTTTTGCGCCTTGATGCCCTCTTTGAACGGATGCTTCACGGCGGCCATTTCCGTCACCAGATCAGCCGCCTCGATAAGGGCTGGTTTCGCGTTGCGGCCGGTGAGCACCACATGGGTCATGGGCGGTTTTTGGGTAAGGAGAAACTCCACCACCTCATCCACGTCCAGATAATCATAGCGGAGCGCGATGTTGATTTCGTCCAGCAGCACCAAGCGGATGGTTTCATCGCGGATCAGCTCTTTGGCTTTTTCCCACCCGGCCTGGGCGGCTTCGATGTCGCGGGCTTTGTCCTGCGTCTCCCAGGTGAAGCCCTCACCCATGGCGTAAAACTGGCAAAGATGCGGGAAATGGGTGGTGAGCAGACGGCGCTCCCCCGTATCCCACGCGCCTTTGATGAACTGCACCACGGCGCAAGGCATCTCGTGCGCGATGCAGCGCAGGACCATGCCGAATCCGGCGGAGGATTTGCCTTTGCCCGGGCCGGTGTGCACGATGAT
>JAKBCD010000009.1 GCA_021808205.1 Pseudomonadota bacterium
GGCTGACATTCCAGATGATGGCCGAGAAGTACATCAAGGCCCATGAGGCCGAGTGGAAGAACGAGAAGCACGCGGCGCAATGGGCCGCCACCCTCAAGGCGTATGTCTATCCGGTCATGGGCAACAAGCCGGTGCATAGCGTCGGTGTGGCTGATGTTCTGGAGGCCCTGGAGCCGATCTGGACCGAGAAGCCGGAGACCGCTTCCCGTATCCGGGGGCGCATTGAGGCGGTGCTAAACTATGCCGCCGCGCGCAATCTGCGTTCGAGCGAGAACCCCGCCCGGTGGCGTGGGCATCTGGACCATCTGCTACCAGCCCGCGCCAAGGTGGCCAGGGTAGAGCATCATGCCGCCCTGCCCTGGGCTGACCTGCCCCGGCTGGTGGAGCGTCTGGGCGAGAGCAAAGGCATTGCCGCCCTATGCCTGCGCTTCCTGATCCTGACTGCTGCCCGTTCAGGCGAGGCCAGGGGCGCGATCTGGGCCGAGATCGACATGGAAGCGGGTATTTGGACCGTGCCGCCCGAGCGGATGAAAGCAGGGCGAGAGCATCGAATCCCGCTATCCGACCCTGCCATGGCAGTTCTGGGGGAGATGGCGCAGCTAGGCACAGAGCCGGGCAAGCTGGCGTTTCCTGGCGCGGTAAAGGACAGGCCGCTCTCGGACGTGGCACTTAACAAAGCCCTGGCGACTGCTGGAGGCGGTGAACACACTGTTCACGGTATGCGCTCCACATTCCGCGACTGGTGCGCCGAGCGCACCGCCTACCCCCGTGAGGTGGCCGAGGCCGCCCTGGCACACACGAACAAGGACAAGGTGGAAGCCGCCTACCTGCGCGGCGACCATTTCGAGCAGCGCCGCCGCCTCATGGCTGATTGGGCCGCCTATGCCACCACGCCCGCCGCCCCTGCCGGTCAGGTGGTGAATATCGGGAAGGCCAGGGCATGAGCGCACCAATTGAGCCGAAATACCCCAATGTCGATAGTGTCGTTAGTGTCGATAGGTAGGGACATAGACGCGCGCGCGGTGGTATCGGGGGATTTTTGCCTGTTTTTTAGGCCTAGACGCGCGCGCGACGGTATGGCCCGGTCATATTTCCGCCGTTGCCGGGCATGACACCGTTGACACTATGGGGGGGCAGAAACCCGCGCGCGGCGGCACCGCGCAACAAGATGGGCCGGAGGTGCAGCAACACCTACCGGCCCGGATGATCCCAACAATGGAAGGAAAACCAAATGAACGAGATCAACAACGCCAATAGCACGCCCCAGGCCGAGGAAGCAAAGAATCCCGTGCCGCCCGCGCCCTGGTGGAATAACCCTGCCATGGCGTGGGAGGTTTTGAAGGGCCGCCTTGCCACGATAGACAGCGGCATCGAGGCCTCCTTTGACTTGGCCGAGGCGCGAAGTGATGGCGTTCTGTTCACGCTGCGCGCATTGGAGGACCAGCTAAACAAGCTTCGCGGTGAAATCCGCCAAGTGCTGCACATAGGCCCGGAGGCCGCGCAATGACCGGCACCAGTAAGAAAGGCAGGGAGCAATCCCCGCCGCGTGCCAGAAAAAAAGCTGCACCCAAAACCTCCACGAAGCCGAAGCGCACTGCCGCAAGCGCCTTGAAACAATCTAAGCCGCCGCCTCTGCCAAACGACGGCGTCGGGGGTGTAGTTGGCTGGCACGGCCAACTGTTCACCGTAGAGGATATTACCGCTATTTCGGAAGCGACGGGGATGACTGTACTCCCTAACAAGTTGGAGGTTGCGCCCGAAAGACTGCGCCACGCCTTCGATTCTGCCCTAATCGGACTTGAAACACCTAAACTACAATCCCCGCCGCATGTGTGGCGAGATTGGCTTACTGAGGTGCATAAGCGCGCTGAATCCCTGTTGAGTATCCTGCACTTTCCGCCAGGGACAGAAACAATCAAAGAATATGATTTGACTTTTCCTTGGGATGGCCACCAGCACCACCGACGCACGGCTCCGAATGTGCTGTTGTGCGAAAGTTTTTTTGCAGATCTGCCGCAGCACTTCCTTCTACTGCCCGAACAAGTGAGAGAAGTATTCAAGCATTATCCCGAACAAAACCAGAAAGAAGGCAATTGGCATAAGGTACAGCCCGGCACCACGCGCGCAGCCTTGGAAATGGCCCCATGGATTATTGCGCTGATAAGCGAAATTGGACGTCAAGGCGCGGCGCGGTGGAATGAAATGGCTCCAGGGACACGGGGGCGAGAGCCGTTTACCGAAATTCTCTTCATGTATCTGGCCAATGCTTATGAGGAACTAACAGGCAAGCCACCGTCAGGAATGCAGGGGAGTGGTGCCGATGCGGGGCAAAGCGTTCCAAACGCTCCCCCCATACTATGGGCTAAGGCTGTTCTAAAGATGGCGGCTGATCGTTTTGACGTGGTGACGTCCGGTTACGGGGGCGAAGCCGTTGAGGCGATTCGCGCGGCGGGGAAGCTGTCCGATGCCCGCATTACGCGCCTGTTTAAGGCCCAGAAAAACGCCAAAGATACTGAATATAACAATGAATATTTACAATGTCACGATAAGGATGAAAATTCAGGCTAATCGCGTCATTCGATTCATCCGCATCCTTTCGCGTTTATGCATGTCTGCTGGCCCAAGGATTCGGGCCGCTTACACGAAAGGACCGCTCAATGACTGAGAAGCTCGTTTACCGTCCCCGCGAAGCGCAAGAGGCGCTTGGCATCAAGAACACCAAGTTTTGGGCGCTGGTGAAGGAGGGCCTTCTCGAAACCCGCAAGCTGGGGGGCGCTACGGTTGTGCCCGCCGAGAGCTTGAAGCGGTTTGTCGAGAACCTGCCGAGCGCCGTTTGAAAAGAGAAACCCCGCGCGGTTGCCCGGCGGGGCTAGACAGTATCTCTCAACAGCTTGGCGGCTGCGCGAGGGATAGCACGTCTGGCACCCCAGGCAAACGCCGAATCGTGAAGGATTCAACCATGAATATCCCTGAACTTGCCATCCGGCTTGGCCTGCATCGCGCGGGCCGGGAGTGGCGCGGCACATGCCCCGCCTGCGGCTATGGCTCTGATGCTTTCACCCTCTCCACCGGCAAGGATGGCCGCCCGTTGCTTTGGTGCGCATCATGCCAGGACAACGACGCTCTACGCGCCATCCTGCGCGGCGCTGGAGCCGGTGCGAACTTCACCCGGCACGATGACCTCGCTGCCGCTGAAAACGCCCTGGAAGCCCGCCAGAAGAGTCAGGAGCGGGCGCGCGTCATCTGGGGCGGGGCGGAGCCGGTTGTGGCTGCTGCCCCTGCTGGGCGTTATCTCGCCCGCCGCGCGCTGGGGCATCTGATTGGCAACCCGGCGCTGCGCTACCGCGAGGACGTGCCGCACCCTGCCGGGGGCCGTCATCCCGCTCTTGTGGCGCTGGTGCAGGATGCCGCTGAAAACGCCCTGGGCGTGCATCGCACCTACCTTGCCGCCGATGGCACCAAGGCCCGCCTGGAGCCGGTGAAGGCCAGCCTGGGGCCAATCTGGGGCGGAGCAATTCGCCTTGCCCCAGCCGCGCCCGAGATCGTCATCGGGGAGGGTATCGAGAGCAGCGCCAGCGCCGGGTTGCTGCTGGGACTGCCCGCCTGGGCGGCTATCAGCGCCGGGAACTTGGGCAAGGGGCTGATGCTGCCACCCGAGGTTATGTCCGTGGTCATCGCCGCCGATGACGATGGGGTGAGCGCCCAAGGCCGCAACCCTGGCCTGGAGGCCGCCGAGGCTGCCGCCGCGCGCTGGCAGCGTGAAGGCCGCAAGGTGCGGATCATCAAGCCCAACATGCCGGGCAACGACTTCAACGACATTTTGGCGGCCCGTGAGGCCGGAAAGGCTGTGGCCTAATGAACGAGATGATGAGCAAGCCCGAAGTGCTGGGCTTCACCGACCACACGCCCGCCGCTCCGGCCAAGGGCGCCCTGCCACCACTAAAGCCAATATCCGCCCATGAGCTTCTGGCGATGGGGTTGCCGCCACGCGATTTAATCCTCGCGCCTTGGTTGCCAGAGAAGGGGCTGACGATGATCTACGGCCCGCGCGGCATAGGCAAGACGCACCTGGTCATGGGCTGCGCCTGGGCGATAGCGGCGGGCGGGCGATTTCTCACATGGTCCGCACCGACGCCGCGCAAGGTGCTGATTATCGATGGTGAGATGCCTGGGCAGGTGTTGCAAGAACGACTCGCGCTTATTGCCCAAGATGCCGTGCTGGAGCCGCAGCAGGATTATCTGAACTTCCTGCCTATGGATATGCAAGAGCGCGGCTTCGACCTCGCCAACGCCGACAACCAGGATGAGCTAGAGCCGCTTCTCGACGGCATCGACGTGATCGTCGTGGACAACATCTCCACCCTGAGCAGGGGCGGAAAAGAGAACGAGGGCGAAAGCTGGCTGCCGGTGCAGCAATGGGCGCTGGAGCAGCGGCGGGCTGGCCGGAGTGTGGTCTTTATCCACCACGCAGGGAAAGGCGGTCAGCAACGTGGTACCAGCCGCCGCGAGGACGTGCTTGATACCGTCATCTCGCTACGGATGCCGCAGGACCATGAAGCAGACCAGGGCGCGCGATTCGAGGTCCACTTCGAAAAGAACCGAGGCTTCTACGGCGAGGACGCCAAACCGTTCGAGGCTGCGCTCGGCGCTGGGGGGTGGACCATCCGCGACCTTGCCGACGTGGATATGGCGCGCGTCATCAAGCTCACCGAGGAAGGTCTGACAGCCCGTGAAATTGAAACTGAGACCAATATCCCCAAGAGCCGCGTCAACAGACTCCAGGCCCGCGCCCGTGAGGCTGGGAAGCTGACGACCCCCCCGCCCAAAGCCGGGCGCAGGAGCCGCAGCGACCCGCCGGTGGAGTACGACGCATGAGGCAAAAAGAATTGTCCCATTGTCCCATTGTGGGGGCGTGGGACAGTGGGACAATTAAATTGGAGGCCCCCGATAGTCGGAACAATAGCTGGGACAATCCTGGGACAACAAGCCTAAAAGCCTTGGCAAACCGCCATTTATCGCGGGACAGACGGCAGGACATTTCTGGGACAATTACTCCAAATCACCCAAAAGAATTGTCCCAATCCAGCGTTGCAACGATAGGCCCTGTGGGACAAATCGTGGCACCCGAGCCGGGCAATCGCCCCTTTGTGGATGATCCCGAGGAGCGTGCCGCCATCCAGACGGAGGCCATGCCGGTGCGGCGCATCCGCAAGCGCATGACTTCATGGGTGCAAGCCAGCGATGAACCCCAGCCCGGCGACCATTGCGGATGCTGTTCTGGCTCTTTGTGGTGGACGCAGAGCGAGGCCCCGCGCGGCTGGTGCTGTTGCCGGTGCCGTCCTCCTGTGCATCTGCCGCCTGGCGCGTTTCGGGTGGTGGCAACGTAAGGGACTCCCCGATGACTGAAAAAACAGGCCAAAAGCAAGATTTTTCAAATCGGCGGGTTTTGCGACAAGTACGCGCGCGCACGCGCGAGGCGGTGGAGATCGTCTAGGCGGGCAATTTCCGGTCACCAATAGCGGTAGGGAAACCGGACAATTAGGACGCCTGAAAAAAGGGCGGCGATCATCTGGACGATATGGACGCCCTAAAAGGATTTTCGGAGAAATACGCGCGCGTAGCGCCGTTCCCCCGCCTGGAAGTTAAACAAACTTAGAGAAACACGCGCCCGCCCGCGCGTAGCGTTCAATTTTCCGTCTATAAAAAAGAGCGCCATTTTGATTTTAATCCACCCTAAATTTTCCAACGCCACCAGAGGGCGTAGGGAAATTTCTCCCCTGAGTTTGCGAAACGCCCCGCAACCCGGCACAAAGGGAGTGACGTGCCACCATACCGGGAGTTGCGCCCAAAATGACCGCCCTGAGCAATTTGCTGAATACCTACCGCAATCTGGCGGCCACCGAGCGCGAGAAAGGCACATATTTCGAGGATTTGATCCTCTGCTACCTGCGCCACGAACCCAGCTACGCCGACCTCTACAGCGATGTCTGGACCTATTCCGAATGGGCCGCGTCGCAGGGGCTGGATAAGCGCGACACCGGCATAGACCTGGTGGCCAAGACCCGCGCCACCGATGAGTTTCATGCCATCCAGTGCAAGCTCTACCGCCCCGACTACAAGCTGCGGAAAGAGGACATAGACAGTTTTTTCACCGCCTCGGGTAGAAAGCCGTTCACCCACCGGCTGATTGTCAGCACCACCACGCGCTGGACCGAACACGCCGAAGCGGCCCTGCAAGACCAGCAACCCCCGGTCAGCAAGATTGATCTGCACGACCTGGAAGCGAGCCAGATTGACTGGTCACGCTACCAGCCCAAGGCCCCCGCCCCGCTCAAGCCCAAGAAGACCCTGCGAGACCACCAGCAAACCGCCCTGAAGGCCACCTTGGCGGGTTTTGCCGCGCATGACCGGGGCAAGCTCATCATGGCCTGCGGCACCGGCAAAACCTTCACCAGCCTGAAGATTGCCGAGACCCAGGCGGGCCGGGGCAAGCGCGTTTTGTTTCTGGTGCCCAGCCTGGCCTTGCTCTCTCAAACCCTGACCGAATGGACGCAAGAGAGCGCCACCCCGCTGCATAGTTTCGCGGTCTGTTCCGATAGCGATGTGGGCAAGAAACAGAGCGATGATGAGATAAAAATCACCACCACCGAACTTCGCTACCCCGCCACCACCAACGCCGCCAGCCTGGCCAAGGCCATGAGCAAGCGCCATGACGCGGACCACATGAGCGTAGTGTTCAGCACCTATCATTCCATAGCGGTGATTGCGGATGCCCAGGCCAAGCACGGCCTGCCGGAGTTTGATCTGGTGATCTGCGATGAAGCCCACCGCACCACCGGGGCGACATTCGAAGGCGAAGACGAAAGCAATTTCGTCCGGGTGCATGACCAAGCCTATTTGCAAGCCGCCAAGCGCCTATACATGACCGCAACCCCCCGCGTTTATGGCAACGCCGCCAAGGCCACCGCCGAAAAAGACAGTGTAACCCTGTGCTCTATGGATGACGAAACTCTCTATGGCCCGGTCTTGCATGTCATCACCTTCAGCGATGCCGTGGGCCGTGGTCTGCTTGTGGATTATAAGGTCATCGTGCTTTCGGTTGATGAGGCGCATGTCAGCCGCCGCCTGCAAAGCCTGCTGGCCGATGAGAACAACCAGCTAAAGGTGGACGACGCAGCCAAGATCGTGGGCTGCTGGAAGGCCCTGGCCAAGCAGGGGCTGACCGAGAGCCTGGGCGAAGATGCCGCGCCCATGCAACGCGCCGTGGCCTTCTGCCAGGTGATTGACCCCTCCCCCAAGGCCAAGACCCACAAGGTCAGTTCCCGGCACATCGCCGGCGTCTTTCAGGAGGTGGTGGAAGCCTATCAGGCCAAGGAAGCCGAGGAAGCCCAGGATGATGAACCCGCCGCGCGCCTGACCTGCGAGGCCGAACATGTGGATGGCGGCATGAACGCCAGCCAGAAGGAAGAAAAAATTGACTGGCTGAAGGCTGAAACCCCCGAGGGCATTTGCCGCATCCTCTCCAATGTCCGTTGCCTCTCCGAAGGGGTGGACGTGCCCGCCCTGGATGCCGTGCTGTTCCTTACCCCCCGCAATTCACAAATTGACGTGGTGCAGTCCGTGGGCCGTGTCATGCGGACCTCGCCCGGCAAGAAGCGCGGCTATGTCATCCTGCCCGTGGTCATCCCGGCTGACAAAGAGCCGCATGAAGCCCTGAACGACAACAAGACCTATACCGTTGTCTGGCAGGTGCTGAACGCCCTGCGCTCGCACGATGACCGCTTTGACGCGATGGTCAATAAAATGGACCTGGTAGGCCCGGACGGCAGCAAGATCGAGATCATCCCAATCACCGACAAAATCCAGCCCAAGACCAAGCGCGCCAGCAATAACGGCGCGGCCAAGGGCAATTACGCCATTGGCCTGCAAGCCAAACGCCCGGACAAGATCGAAGCCCAGGGCAACCTGCCGCTTGAAATTGGCGAGATTGAGCGCGCCATCTACGCCAAGCTGGTGCAAAAGGTGGGCAACCGCCACCATTGGGAAGACTGGGCGAACGACATTGCCAAAATCGCCCAGACCCACATCACCCGCATCACCACCATTTTGGCGGACCGGGCCAACACCGCCGAGCGCGAAGCCTTTGCCAGCTTTGCGGCTGACCTGCGGGCCGATCTGAATGACAGCCTGGGCGAAGCGGACATTATCGAGATGCTGGCCCAGCACATCATCACCCGCCCGGTGTTTGAGGCGCTGTTTGACAGTTACAGCTTTGCCGAGAAAAACCCCATCTCCCAGGCCATGCAGAAGGTGCTGGACGCGCTGGACGCCCACCGGCTGGAGAAAGAGGCCGACACGCTGCAAGCCTTCTATGATAGCGTGAAGCTGCGCGCGGCGGGCATTGACAATGCGGCGGGCAAGCAAAAAATCATCGTGGAGCTATACGACAAATTTTTCCGCAACGCCTTCCCGCGCATGACCGAGCGGCTAGGCATCGTCTATACCCCGGTTGAGGTGGTGGATTTCATCATCCATAGCGTCGCGCATCTGCTGCAAACCGAGTTTGGCCAGAGCCTGGGCGCTGAGGGCGTGCATATTCTGGACCCCTTCACCGGCACCGGCACCTTCATCACCCGCCTGCTGCAAAGCGGGCTGATTGCGCCTGAGCAGTTGGCGCGCAAATACAAATCCGAGATTCACGCCAATGAAATTGTGCTGCTGGCCTACTACATCGCGGCCATCAACATTGAGGCCGCCTATCACGGCCTGGCGGGTGGGGAGTATGTGCCGTTTGAAGGCATCTGCCTGACCGACACGTTTGAGAACCACGCCAAGACCGATCTGGTGAACAGCCTGCTGGCCACCAACAACAAACGCCGCAAGCGGCAGGACAAGTTGGATATTCGCGTGATTATCGGCAATCCGCCTTATTCCGTGGGGCAAGGTGATGGTAACGATAACAATCAGAACGTGAAATATCCGAATTTGGATGAGCGCATCCGGGCGACTTATGCGGAGAGATCAACAGCTACACTTAAAAATGCTCTTTATGACAGCTATATCCGTGCGATTCGCTGGGCGTCAGACCGCATCGGCCAGAGCGGCATCATCGGGTTTGTGTGTGGCTCTGGTTTTGCCGAAAAACCCGCCATGGATGGCTTACGCAAATGCCTGGCGGAAGAATTTTCCAGCATCCATATTGTCAACTTGCGTGGTGACATTCGCAAGAACATGCTGAGCAAGGGCCGCGCGAAAGAAGGCCAGAATATTTTTGGCAGTAGCAGTATGACGGGTATTGCGATTGCCTTTCTGATGAAAGGTCCGGCTGCGACAGAATATTGCAACATTCATTATCATGATATTGGAGATGATTTAGGCCAAACAGAGAAGTTGACGAAACTCTCTCAATTCGTTGGTGTCAACGGCATTGCTGTGGCAAAAGGCTGGCAACACATAATACCAGACACACACGGTGACTGGCTCAATCAACGAGACGACAGCTTTATTGACTATATAGCATTAGGGGCAAAACGCCACGATATAGACATGATTTTTGATGATTACTCGGGCGGAGTGAAAACAAATAGAGACGCATGGTGTTATAATGCGTCAAAAGAAGAAGTTGGTAAAAATATGACCCGAATGATTGAGTTCTACAATAACGAGGTGGAACGGTATCGGGCGGCCTGCGCCAACAAGAACAAAAAAGACTACCCCGTAGTAGAAGGTTTTGTTTCAAATGACCTTACTCAAATTAGTTGGACACGAGAAATCTTTGCCGACGTAGCAAAAGGCTATACTCGTTCTTTTCAGACAACGGGAGTAGTTATTTCTTTGTATCGCCCGTTTTCGAAACAATGGCTATATTTCAACAGGCATTTTAATAACTGTGTATATCAGATGCCAAGAATTTTTCCAGGCTCATCATCGAAAAATCTGGTTATCTGCATTTCGGGCATTGGGGCCAGAAGCGGGTTTTCGGCACTCATTACCGACACCCTGCCGAACCTGCACACGCTGGACACTGGCCAATGCTTCCCGCTCTATCTGTATGGTGACGCCGAAGACGATGAAGCCACCCCGCAAGCCCCTGATCTGTTTTCTGCTCCCCAGCCGCAGCCCCAGGGCCGCCAGCGCCGCGATGCCATAACCGATGCCGGGCTGGCGCATTTTCGCGCCGCCTATCCGGGAGAGCAGGTCAGCAAGGAAGATATTTTTTACTACGTCTATGGCCTGCTGCACGCGCCAGACTACCGGGAAAAATACGCCGACAATCTGGCCAAGGAGATGCCGCGCATCCCATGCGTCAAGGCGGCGGCGGATTTCTGGGCTTTTTCCCAGGCAGGCCGCGCCCTGGCCGCGCTGCACCTGAACTATGAAACCGCGCCGCCCTACCCGCTCAAAATCGACACCGGCACCGCCAAGCTGGCCGATGCCGACTACCGGGTGGAAAAGATGAAATACGCCAAAAACGGCAAGGACAAAGACCTGACAACCCTGATCTATAACGACGCCATAACCCTGCGCGGCATCCCGCTGGAGGCCTATGACTACATCGTGAACGGCAAGCCCGCCCTTGATTGGGTGGTGGAACGCCAATGCGTGAAGACCGACAAGGATAGCGGCATCGTGAACGACGCCAACGCCTGGGCCATAGAGACCATGCACAACCCGCGCTACCCGCTGGAGCTGGTGCAGCGCGTGATTACCGTGAGCCTGGAGACCCTGAAAATCGTGAACAGCCTGCCGCCAATGCTGGTTGCCTAACCCCGCCGCGCGCGCGAGGCATTGGCGGGCGCGTCCTGCTAAGGGGGATTATGGTTTTGTGCACACTGCGCGCGTAGCGGTCAGAAAGCCTAACGGACCGCACCGGCTACCGCCGCCATTCGCCCCCATACGCCCCAAGCCGCGTTGCAAGTGTCTGCCCAGGTGTATGCCAAATAAATCGAAACGATTTTTTATCCAGGCTTTCTGCGGGTTACAGAGGACTGTATGGCGGAGGGGATGGGATTCGAACCCACGATACGCCTTGACAGCGTATAACGGTTTAGCAAACCGCCGCCTTCAGCCTCTCGGCCACCCCTCCGCAAGGCGCGGCTCCTTGGAGCCGGCACATTGTTGCCTCATAAGGGGCGTGCGGGGCAAGGTAAAGCCTCCCGCGCCCCTCAGCGCGGGATTCTCTCAACCCCCCGCTGTCTTGTGCGGCGCAACGCCCTTGCAACCAATTGATTTTGCTTAATTACTAAAAATTAAACAGTAAAAATTGCTGCACTGCAAAATTTTTCTTGCATCACTTCCAGCTTCCCGCTAATAAGAGCTCACAGGATGAGCATGCTCTCCTGTTTCTTGGACGTTTCCTCCCTAAACTTGGCGGCGCTTCGGCGCCGCCTTTTTTTTCCCGCCGCTATTCGGCGGCTGAGCGGGCGGCTGGCCCTTCCATCCCCCACAGCGCGCTGGCCGCCACCACGGCCTCCAGAAACACCGTCATATTCCGCTGTGCCGCGCCAAACTGCGCGCCGCGGGTAAAGTGCCGCTCATTCATGTAAAGTCCGCGCGCCACCTCAATCTGCACCACCTGCACGCCCTCGCGCGGGCGGCCGTAATGACGGGTGATGTAGCCGCCCGCATAGGGGTCGTTGCGGCGCACGCGCAGCCCCATGCCGGTGAAACTCGCCTCAAAAAAGGCCATCCAGGCCGGCAGGCACGCATTGCCGTAGGCATCGCCCAGCACGATATCCACCCGCCCCGCCTGCCGCCCCGGCTGGGTTGGCATGGAGTGGCAATCAATCACCAGGCAGGAGCCAAAGCGCGCCATCGTCTGGCCTATCAGCTCGCCCAGCGCGTCATGGAAGGGCCGCCAGCATGTATCTATGCGCGCCCGGGCCTCGGCGAAGCGCAGCTTGCCGGCATAAATCGGCTCGCCATTGCCCACCACGCGGGCGATGGTGCCAAGCCCGGCGCGCACGCGCGGGCTCTTGGTATCCACGAAATCGGGCAGCGCGTCCTCGAACATCGCCGGGTCCAGCTCCCACGCCTCACGGTTCGCGTCGCACCAGGCGCGGGGGAATTCCGCCGCCAGCAGCGGCACGCCCAGCGCCGGCCCGGCGGCGAAAAGCTCCTCGACGAAACTATCCTCGCTGCGGCGAATGGCCATGGCATCCAGCCGCGAGGCCGCCAGAAACTCCGCCCCATAACGCCTGCCCGAATGCGGAGATGTCAGCACCACGGGCACTCTCTGGTGGAGCGGGCGCAGCAGGGAAAACGGGGCGGTTTCACTCATCACGGGCCATGGTCCATTCAACCAGCTTCACCCTCGCCGGGGCAAGTAAATACAGGGTTATCCGTTCCGCAGCAGAGCGCATCGCCACAACGCCTATGGCTGCAAAACCACCGCCGCCACGGCCAGAAGCAGCGCCAGCGGCATCACCGCCAGCCCTATCCGCAGAAACCGCCAGGCGCTCACCCCCACCCCGGCCCGGCGCAGCGCGGTGAGCCACAGGATCGTCGCCAGCGAGCCGGTGACCGAGAGGTTCGGCCCCAGATCAACCCCCACCAGCGCCGCCGCGCTCACCCGCGGGGCCAGCCCAGCCTGCGCCAGCGCATGCCCCGCCAGCAGCCCGGCCGGCAGATTATTCGCCAGATTGACCAAAACCCCCAGGCCAAGCCCCGCCGCCCAGCCGGCCGCCCAGCCCGCCCGGCGCATGGCCCCGGCCAGCGCCGCCGCCATGCCTGTGCGGTCCAGCGCCGCCACCATCACAAACAGCCCGGCCACCAGGGGCAGCACGTCCCACGAGATGTTTTTCAGCATCGCCCAGGGTGGCTGCCGTGCGGGCAGCAGCACCACCACGGCGGTGCCCAGGCCGCACAGCAGGGTCGGCAAGCCCAGCGGCACGCCCCAGGCGGAGGCCGCCATCAGCACCACCGCCGTCCCCGCTATGCCCAGCCCCGCATGCCGCCCGCCGGCGGAGAGCGTCGGCCGGTGCGCCTGCGCCTTGAGCGGTTGCGCCAGCGCGCGTCGTTGGGTTAACCACAAGAGCAGAAAGGTTGCACAAACCGCCGCCACCGATGCCAACCCAAACTGGCGCACCCACCCCAGCAGCGGCGGCAGCGCCGCGCCATACACCACCAGATTGGCCGGGTTGGAAATCGGCAGCACAAACGAGGCCGCATTGGCGACAAACGCGCAGACCAGCAAAAACGGCAGCGGCCGCTTCGCCTCCACCGCCCGCGCCATCGCCGCCACGGCGGGGGTGAACACCACGGCCGTGGCGTCGTTGGAGAGAAACACCGTGATCACCACGGCCATGCCATAAACCATCGCGAACAGCCGGCCCGCCGAGCCGCCCGCCAGCCGGGCCACCCAGCCCGCCGCCCAGGCGAACAACCCCTGGTCCGCCGCCAACTCGGCCAGAAGCATCATGCCGGTGAGAAACAGGTAAACATCCATCCCCTGCCCCACCCCGCGCAGCGCCGCGCGCGCCGGCAACAGGCCAAGCGCCACCAGCGCCAGCGCCCCGGTGAGCGCCGGAACCATCTCGCGCACGCCCCAGGGCCGCAAAATAACCCCGCCAACGCCCAGCGCGACAACCACCCAGACCAGCCACGCCGTCAGCGCCATGGCGCCCCGCCCGCATTGTTAAAACACTTCATGCGCCCGGCTTAGCAGTGGCAAAACTTTTCGCAATGCGGCAAAGGGAGCGCAATACCGCCCAGGGAGTCCTCATGAGTTTCTTGCATGCCATAATGTTCGCCATCCTGCAGGGGGCGAGCGAGCTGTT
>JAKBCD010000425.1 GCA_021808205.1 Pseudomonadota bacterium
TCCCTGGTGCAGGAGCTGGTGGACGCGGGTACGCTGCGCCCGGAGGACGCCGAGCGCCACCCGCACGCCAACGTTATTACCCGCGCTGTGGGAGCCGATGACGAAACATTGGAGCTGGATAAGGTGATCGGCCAGATTCAGCCGGGGGACCGGTTCCTGTTATGCAGCGATGGCCTCAGCAAAACCCTCAGCGAACAGGAAATCCAGGGGTTGCTTGGTGCGCCGGATGGCGTGCCGCCAACGGAACTGCTGATCGCCGCGGCCCTCGCGCACCGGGTGAACGACAATGTAACGGCGGTGGTGGTAGAGGTTTAAAGGCTGCGATGGCTCAGGCGTTGCGGTAAACCCGGATGAGCTCCCAATGCCCGCCAAGTGAAGGGTAGAAATCGTTCAACAATTTTTCGAGCGATTGTCCAAACTTCTGCCATGCCTGCGCGCCGGTGAATTTCGCCATGCCGTAATTCGGGTCGAAAATCGCGTATTCACCGCCGCGCTTGCGGAAGGCGATCGCGTGGCCGCTTGAATCCGTCGAGGACTGGAAATGATATTGGTAGTAGGCGTCCTTATTGAACACAAACCGGGAGATTTCCCGGATTGAATCTTCTGAACGGCTGTTGCCGATCGCGACTTCACCACGGAAAGAGCATTTATAGACCTTCAGAACTTCCGAAACATACCCGACAAAATAACCGCCAAGCTGGGAGGCGGGGCCAGAGGCTTTTGAGCCCAGCCCTTGAAAGCCGCGCACCTGCGCCTTGCCAACCTTGCTGTTGATATGGGTAAGAAACGTATCCATGTCGCCATCCTTGGCGATCCAGTTGCAGGACAATGTCATGCAGCAACCGCCGCGCAGGAATTCAGGGAAGGATTGCAGGTAGACGGATTGATCAAATTCCTTGACGCATTTGCCGCCGAAATGTTCCACCCATTGCATGAAGACATTCATGGCATCTCTCCCAGAATAGAAAATCTTGAATCAAACCCGATCCATTGGCGCCTTGCAGGCGCAGAATAAAATGAACGGGCCAATACGATAAAAAAAGGCGGTTCCTGTACGAGCAAGGCAGGAGGGGAGGCCGGTGGTTCCCGGCTTCCCTTCCGCGCTTGGCTCAGGAGAGCTTCTGCTGCCCCAGATCGTAGGTGACCGGGAAGGGCGAGCCCTTGGTGCCATCTTCCTTCATCGGGGTGAACTTCACTTCGATCTTGGTGAAGTTGAAGGAGATGCTCTCGCTCGGCCGGTCGCCGCCCGAAGACATGCTATAGCCGCTGATCATCGTGTCGGTCAGTGTGATTTCCAGATAGGCGTCGGCGCCGGTGGTGCCGTCCGTACGGACGAAGGAGATGACCAGCTTTGACTTGCCGCCGCTGCTCAGCGCTTCTTTCATCAGGTTGCCGGAGGCATTGTCCAGGCTCTTTGTCACGGTAATTTCAGACACGCTCGGCGTGCTGGCCTCACGGTTGCCGGAAGCGCCGGTGGGCGAGCCAATGCCGCGGCCAACGCCCCACTGGAAGCTGTTGATCTCGATCTGCTTCTCGAAGCCCGAGGTGGTGACGTCGCCATCGATGTTGGGGCTGGTGTATTTAATATAGATCGCCATGTTCCTGCTCCTGTTGTGGAAAGTGAAACTCGTTAAGCAAGCTGGTAGGAGAAAGCCCCTTCCGCTCCGATGCCAACCGATATGTTCGCAATTCCCTCGCCCGCGGCCATTCGGGCCAGAACCTCGGCGGAGAGTTCCGGCAACAGGCTGCGCGAGAGGATATTCTCCACGTTGCGCGCGCCTGATGAGGATTCCTTGCAGCGCGCGGCGATGGTTTCCACCAGTTCCGGCGCATAGGTGAAGTTGGCCTTGTATGCTTCCTTCACGCGTTTGGCGATCTTGTTCAGCTGCAGCCGCACGATCTGGCGGATGACATCGTCCGAGAGCGGGAAGTAGGGCACCAGTGTCACGCGGCCGAGGAAAGCGGGCTTGAAATATTTCATCAGCTCCGGCCGCAGCGCCTCGGCCAGCCCCGCCGCGTCGGGCGCGGTTTCCGGGTCGGCGAAGAGCTTGTCGATCAGATCCGTGCCGGCATTGGAGGTCATGATGATGACGGTGTTCTTGAAGTCGATATCCCGGCCTTCACCGTCCTTCATGTTGCCCTTGTCGAACACCTGGAAGAACACGTCCTGCACACCGGGATGCGCCTTCTCCATCTCATCCAGCAGAATGACGGAATAAGGGCGGCGGCGTACGGCCTCGGTAAGAATACCGCCTTCGCCATAGCCGACATAACCGGGCGGGCTGCCCATCAGCAGCGAGACCTTATGCTCTTCCTTGAACTCGGTCATGTTGATGACCGTGAGATTTTGCTCGCCGCCATAAAGCAGATTGGCGAGTGTCAGCGCCGTCTCGGTCTTGCCGGTGCCAGACGTGCCGACCATCATGAAAACGCCGATGGGCTTGCGCGGGTCTGTCAGTTTCGCGCGGCTGGTGCGAATGGCCTGGGCCACCGCCTCCATCGCGTGCGGCTGGCCGACGACGCGTTCCTCCATC
>JAKBCD010000426.1 GCA_021808205.1 Pseudomonadota bacterium
GGCTGAACAGCTCCATCTCGGGCGCCTTGGCCGGCGCCTTGCCAATGGCAAGCAGCCTCAAGCCCCGCCTTCCGCCTCGTCCAGCTCGGCGCTCCACATTTTCTCAAGCCCGTAGAGCGTGCGCGCTTCCGGCTTGAACAGATGCACGATGATGTCACCCGCGTCGATCAGCACCCAATCGGTGCCGGTGGCGCCCTCGGTGAGCGGCTTTCGGAACCCTGCCTCGTGCAGCTTTTCGTGCAGATGCGTGGCCATCGCGGCAATCTGCCGGTCCGCGAGGCCGGTGGCGATAACCATGCGGTCGGCGAAGCTGGCGCGCCCGGCAAGGTCGAGCGTCACGATATCCTCAGCCTTATCGTCCTCCAGGGTGGAGATAATCACCGCCTGCAGCCGGTCCAGAAATTCCGGCGGCGGCTTGGGCGCGGCGCGTTTCTTCGGCCCGGCGATGGCGGCTTTTTTGCGCGGCGTGCCGGGCATGGCGGCAACGGTTTCCGTTGCCGGTTTAGTGGCGCGTTTGCGGGGGGCGGCGGGCTTGGCGCCCCGGCTGGCCGGGGTGCGGGTGGGCGTGCGCGTTATGGCCTTGTTCCTTCTAAAATCCTGCGGCGCAATTCGGTGGCTGAAGCCGCATTCTCCCGCACGGGCAGAAGAATCCAGGCTGGCGCCGGTCTCGTGGGCAGACATAGCCCAGCGCGCGCCGGAAGGCGATATTTCTGGTGGCATTTTGCCGCCTGCCCCGCCAGGGCTTGGCGTGTTGCCCCAGGGCGGGGCACCACCAGCATGGGCATGGCACGCATAATCTCCCGCCAGTGGCCCCAGCGCGGCAGCTGAATCAAATTATCCGCCCCCATCAGCCAGACGAACCACACCCCCGGAAAGCGGCGCTTCAATGCGCGCAGGGTGTCGCGCGTGTAGCGCGTGCCAAGCCGCGACTCGATATCGGTGGCGATGATCCTGCGCCCATCCGCAATCCGCCGGGCGCTGGCCAGGCGTTCGGCCGGTGTGCCCATGCCCGCGGCGGGCTTTAGCGGGTTGCCGGGCGAGACCATCAGCCAGAGCTGGTCCAGCCCCAGATGCCGGACGGCCTGCCGCGCCACATGCAAATGCCCTTCATGCGCCGGATTGAACGAGCCGCCGAGCAGCCCGATTTTCAGCCGGTGGCGATGGCCAAAGCGGGGTGCTGTCAGGGGCGCACCTGGCCGGTGCCGCGCACCACATAGCGGAAGGTGGTGAGCTGTTCCGGGCCGATCGGCCCGCGCGCGTGGATATGCCCGGTGGCAATGCCGATTTCCGCGCCGAAGCCGAACTCCCCGCCATCGCAGAACTGGGTGGAGGCGTTCCATAGCGTGACCGCTGCCGGGCAGGCGGCGAGATAGGCTTCCGCCACCTGTTCATCCTCGGTGATGATCGCCTCGGTATGCTCGCTGCCATGGGCTAAAACATGCGCCAGCGCGGCGGCGGGGCCATCCACCACCGCGATGTTCAGCACCGCATCCTGCCATTCCGTATGAAAATCGGCCGGGGTGGCGGCGGGAAGCGCGGGGCAGATGCCGCGCGCGTGCTCATCCGCCTTAAAGGCGCAACCCAGGGCGGCCAGTTCTTGCACCAGCACCGGCAGCAGGGCGGTGGCGATGGCGGCGTCGATCAGCAGGGTTTCGGTGGCGCCGCACACGCCGGGGCGGCGCATCTTGGCATTGGCCAGCACGGCGCGCGCCATTTCCTGGTTGGCGGCGGCATGGATGTAGGTGTGGTTCAGCCCCTCGGCATGGGCCAGCACCGGCACCCGCGCCTCATGCCGCACCCGCTCCACCAGCCCCTTGCCGCCGCGCGGAATGATGAGGTCGATCAGCCCCACCGCGCTCAGCATGGCGGCCACAAAGCGCCTGTCCGTGGTGGTGGGCACCTGCACGGCGTTTTCCGGCAGCCCGGCCGCTTTCAGCCCGGCGGCCATGGCCTGCTGAATGGCCTGGGCGGAATGAAAACTCTCCGACCCGCCACGCAGGATGATGACATTGCCGGATTTGATGGCGATGCCAGCCGCATCCGCCCCCACATTCGGGCGGCTTTCGTAAATCATCCCCAGCACGCCGATGGGCTGGGCCACGCGGGAAATGCGCAAGCCGTTCGGGCGGGTCCATTCCGCCAGGGTGCGGGCCAGCGGGTCGGGCAGGCTTGCCACTTCTTCCAGCCCTTTCGCCATGGCCTCCACCCGGGCCTCGTTCAGCAGCAGCCGGTCGCCAAAGGCGGGCGTGCCCTTAAAATGCGCCATGTCCCGCGCATTCGCGGCCAGAATCTCCGGCGCGGCCTGGCGCAGGGCGGCGGCGGCTTCGCGCAGGGCGGCATCACGCGCGGCGGCTGGCAGCCGGGCCATGGCGGCGGCGGCGGCGCGGGCCCTTTGGCCCATGGCCTCCATGGTGGCGGTGAAAGTGGCGGAATCTGCGGTCATGCGCCGTATGCTTGCCTAGTCCTGGCGGGAAGATCAACCGCGCGGTACAGTATAACCCGTATGCCTGACCTCTTCGATTCGCTGAT
>JAKBCD010000427.1 GCA_021808205.1 Pseudomonadota bacterium
CCTGCGCGCGGGAATAGGTGTGCTTCAGAGCCTCGGCATTGGCATCCCAGGCGGTGAGAAATTCAGACGCGGTTTCGTGGTTCATGGCGGTTACTCTGCGGCCAGCGCCCGGCGGGCGGTTTGGAAAGACTGATGGATGGCGGCGGCGGCATCGCGCCCGTCGCGGATGGCCCAGACGACGAGCGACGCGCCACGTACAATGTCACCTGCGGCGAAAACGCCGGGCAAAGACGTCTCGAAGCTACGCGGATTTACCTTCAACGTGCCCCAGCCGCTAAGCGTGAGCGCTGGTTCGTTGAAGGCGGCGGGCAGGTCCTCGGGGTCGAAACCCAGCGCCTTGATGACGAGGTCTGCCTTTACGGTAAAGGCGGAGCCTTCAATCGGCTCAACGGACTGGCGGCCGGAGGCATCCGGCAGGCCCAGATGCATCCGCACGGCGCGCACGCCGGTTACCTTGTCATCCCCCAGAAACACCTCCGGGGCGGAGAGCCAGGTGAAGGTTACACCTTCTTCCTCGGCGTTTTTTACTTCGCGCAAGCTGCCCGGCATGTTCTGCTTGTCGCGCCGGTAAAGGCAGGTGACGGATTTGGCATTCTGGCGGATGGCGGTACGCACGCAATCCATGGCCGTGTCGCCGCCGCCGATCACCACCACATCCTTACCCGCGGCGTTCAGCAGGCCGGAATTATAATCCGGTACGGCATCACCCAGGCTCTTGCGGTTGGAAGTGATAAGGTAATCCAGCGCCTTTACGATTCCCGGCAAGCCGGAACCAGGGCCGCCAATCTCGCGCGCCTTATAAACGCCGGTGGCGATCAGCACCGCGTCGTGCTTCGCGCGCAGTTCAGCGAAAGGTATGGCGCCTCCGATATCGGCATTCAGCACGAATTTAACCCCGCCATCCTCCAACCATTTCCAGCGGCGGAGCACGATCTCCTTCTCCAGCTTGAAGCCGGGAATGCCGTAGATCAGCAGCCCACCCACACGGTCATGCCGGTCGTAAACAGTTACCTGATACCCCTGGGCGCGCAGGCGTTCCGCCGCTGCCAGGCCAGCAGGGCCCGCACCAATGATGCCGATGGTTTCAGTGCGCTCTGCGGCCGGAGCGATGGGTTTTACCCAGTTATTCTCAAAAGCGGTGTCGGTGATATAACGCTCGACCGCACCGATGGTAACCGAATCAAAGCCCTTTTCGATGACGCAATTGCCCTCGCATAGCCGGTCCTGCGGGCAAATGCGCCCACAAATCTCAGGAAATGTGTTGGTTGCAGAAGAAAGCTCATACGCTTCCTCAAGCCGACCCTCGGCGGTGAGCTTCAGCCAGTCTGGAATATTATTGGAAAGCGGGCAATGCACCTGGCAGAACGGAATGCCGCATTGCGAGCAGCGGCTGGCCTGGGCCGACGCTGCCTCGGGCTGGAAATCATCGTAAATTTCCTGGAAATCCTCACGGCGGGCCGCTGCCGGACGCTTCTGGGGCGTCTGCTGGGGCAGATTGATGAATTTCAGCATTCGTTCAGCCATTTATCTCGCTCACAAACAAAAGCGGGGCACCGCGGCCGGCGCCCACAGGGTCACGCCCCGCTCTTAGCGAGATTTTTGACGGAACACCAAGGATTTTTTTGAATTGGTTATCATATGCTGACGTATATTTTCGATGCACCCCGCTTAAACTGGATTTTTTAAGTGTTGGCCGCAGATAAAAAGGTACTTAACCGGCCCTATTCTCTGTAAACATCCGTGTGGCGGCGCCCACCAACGCGGTAACGCGCCAGATAGTGCGGCAATACAAGCTCCATCGGCGTGGCAGCGATACCAAGCTCTGGCAGGCCAGGCACGCCAGGCGCAACCACATTATCTGTGGCCAGCAGCGTGAGCTGATCTGCGGTCAGGCCGGAGCCGGGGATCATCGCAGCCAGGGTTGCAAGCCCCACCGGCATATCCCACAGGCAGGGCTTACGCTCGATGATCGCCAGCATCTGCTGAACCAGGGCCTTGAAGGATTTCTGTTCCGGGCCGCCCAGCTCAAATAATTTACCAACGCCCAGGGGCCCCAGCGCCGCCAGCACCGCATCGGCGACATTTGCAACATAGACAGGCTGGAACTTGGTCTTGCCGTGTACAATTGGCAAAACCGGCAACACCACGGCCATCTTGGCGAACCGGTTGAAGAAATTGTCTTCGGGGCCGAACATGATGGAGGGACGAAGAATAGCGGCCTCCGGATGCGCGCTCTTCACCGCCTGCTCGCCCTGCCCCTTGCTGCGGGCATAGGCCGAAGGGCTGGCGGAGTTGGCGCCGATGGCGGAAACATGCACCAGCCTGGCGCCAGCCGCATGGGCCAGCCGCGCCACCAGACCAGCCCCTTCCGCATGGGTGCGGTTAAACTCACCTTTGCCCGACTCCGTGAGAATGCCGGCAAGGTTGATGACCACATCAGCGCCCGCGATGGCGCGGGCTGCCAAAATCTCATCGGAGACCGGCGCATAAAGTGCCACAATCTGTCCGGCCGCCCCCATGGGGCGAAG
>JAKBCD010000010.1 GCA_021808205.1 Pseudomonadota bacterium
GGCGAGCATTTCTTCCATGGTGCCGCGCAGGGCGGTTTGCGCCGCCACCTGGCGTTCGCGCAGCTTGGCCGCGCGATATTCGGTGATCTCGCGGGCGCGCTGTTCGTTTTCCACCACCACGAAGGGTTCGCCAGCCGTGGGGGCACCGGAAAGGCCGAGGATTTCCACCGGCAAGGCGGGCGGAGCCTCCTTCACCGGTTGGCCCTTGTCGTTCAGCATGGCGCGCACGCGGCCCCACTGGGCGCCTGCCACCACAATCTCGCCCTGATGCAGCGTACCTTTTTGCACCAGCACGGTGGCCACCGGGCCGCGGCCCTTGTCCAACCGGCTTTCGATGATGGCGCCCTCGGCGGAGCGGTTCGGGTTGGCTGTAAGCTCCAGCACCTCGGCCTGCAGCAGGATGGCTTCTTCAAGCTTATCGAGATTGGTCTTCTTCAGGGCCGAAACCTCGACATCGATGGTGTCGCCGCCCATGCTTTCGGTCACGATCTCGTATTGCAGCAATTCCTGGCGCACGCGGTTGGCATCTGCACCCGGCCGGTCGATCTTGTTGATCGCGACGATGATCGGCACATCCGCGGCCTTGGCGTGTTTGATCGCCTCGATGGTCTGCGGCATCACGCCGTCATCGGCGGCGACAACCAGCACCACGATATCCGTGGAGGCCGCACCGCGCGCCCGCATGGCTGTGAAGGCCTCATGGCCAGGTGTATCGAGGAAGGTGATGGCCTGGCCGGAGGGCAGAACCACCTGATAGGCGCCGATATGCTGGGTGATACCACCGGCCTCGCCAGCCGCTACATCCGTATGGCGCAGCGCGTCCAGCAGGCTGGTCTTGCCGTGGTCGACATGGCCCATGATGGTCACCACAGGCGGGCGCGGCTGCAGCTCAGCATCTGTGTCCAAGTCGCCTGTCAGGCCAATTTCAACGTCGGAGTCTGATACCCGGCGGGTCTTGTGGCCAAATTCGTTGACGATCAGCTCCGCCGTGTCGGCGTCGATGGTTTGGGTAATGGTGGCCATCACGCCCATTTTCATCAAGGCGCGCACCACATCGCGGCCAGGGGCGGCCATGCGGTTGGCGAGCTCCTGCACGGTGATGGTTTCGGGCAGAATCACTTCGCGCACCACTTTCAGGCCATCGGAGCGCAGCAGCTCAAGCTCGGCCTGGCGGCGTTCGCGCTCGCGTTGGCGGCGCACGGAGGCGAGCGACCGGGTTTTCTCGTCCTCGCCCTCAATGGCGGCCTGCACGTCGATACGGCCAGCGCGGCGGTTGCCGTCGCCCATTTTCTTGGCCGGAGCCACCGGCATCCCGCGTCGGGGTGCAGGGGTGGCCGGGCGGCGGGGGCCGCGCGGAGCGTCCTCGTCGTCCTCACCAGCGGGGCGGCCGCCTGGCTTGAGCTGCAGCGTGGTACGAGGCGGGGCAACCGGGGTGCCGGGGCGCGCCGGTTGCGGGGGCGCAGTGCGAGCGCTAGCCGCAGGGCGGGCCGGCTGGGGTTGTGGTGCTGCCTCTGCGGCCTGCTTCTTAGGTTCTGCAGGCGGCGTCGTCTGGGTGGTTGGGTTTTCCGCCTCGGCCTTGGCGACAGCGGCGGCGGCGGCCTCCTCGATTTCGCGGCGGGCGGCCTCTTCGGTTTCGCGCCTGGCGTCGTCCTCAGCCTTGCGGCGGGCTTCCTCGGCGGCGGAGAGGATGGAGATTTTTTCTTGCTCGTGGCGCTCGGCCTCACGCACGGCGGCGGCGGCCAGCACGCGTTGGCGGTTGGCCAGCTCGGCGGCGGTTAGGGCGCGTTGCGCGCCACCAGCCCCCTGACGGGGGCGTTGCCCCGAAGGTGCCGGGCTGGGTGTTGCCGGGCGCTCCGGTTGCGGGCGCAGGGTTAGGGTGGCGGCGGGGGCAGGTGCACCGGCGGCAGGGGCGTGTGCCACGCCGCCGCGCTTCTTGCGGACCTCAACCTGCACAACCTTGGAACGGCCATGCGAGAAGCTCTGCCGCACGGACCCGGCGTCAACCGTATGCCCGGCTTCCCCACGCGCGGCGGGGCGCAGCGAAAGCCTGCCCTTGGTTTCATTCTGGTCGTTGCCGTCACTCATGCCTTATCCGGTCCAATCTTCACGTCGCGGCCGGATGTTACCCCGGCCTAGTTTGCTGGGCTTACTGCCCGCTTACGCTTTCCTTCGCAACACCTAGCAGGCGCCGCGCCTCGATTTCGATCATCTGCGCCAGTCGCCCGGTGGCAATAACCACATGCACCGTATGCTCCCGCCCGAACACCTTGCCCAGCGCGGCGGCGGAAAGCACTGCCACGCAAGGCACCGTCCGGCCGCCCGTGAACCGGGCGCGCTCATCCGCACTGCCATCGGCGGCCTGGACGATAAGCCCCACCTTGCCCGTTTGCAGCCATTCCCGGGCCTTTTCGAAGCCGGAAATCGCCGCACCGCTCCTGCGCGCCAAGCCCAGCAGATCGCTAACCCGCCGCGCCAATGCGGTTCCCACCTGGGCGTGCAAATCTTCAGGCAATTTCAACTTCGTCCGGGCAGCGCGCGCAAACACCCCACGCCGGACCGCCAAATCTAGCACATCGGCTTGCGCGCTCAACCACATTCCGCGTCCGGGCAGGGTTGCGCTGGCGTCGAAAATCAGCTCCCCATCCGGTGCGGCGACAAAACGCAGCATTTCCTCGCGCCGCCCCTGCCCACGAGTGACCAGACAGCGCCGGAGCGGGCCGTGCTCTGGCTCCTCCGGCAAGGTGTCGTCTGGCGCTGTGCCGGGTTCAGGCAGCGTTGCCATCCTCCCCTTCGAACCAATGGGCGCGGGCGGCCATGATGATCTCGTTCGCCTGCTCCTCGTTGATTACGTCCTCACCCAGAATCTCCACCAGCTCGTCGCCGGCCAGGTCGGCTAGGTCGTCCAGCGTTTTCACGCCCTTCTCGCCCAATGTGATCAGATCCTTGGCGGAGAAGGTTTCGATGGCGGCGATATCGTCCGCTACCCCCAGCGCCACGCGCTGCTCCTCCTGCTCGGCGGCCTGGCGTTCCAGGAACGTGGTCGCGCGGCGGGCGAGCTCGATGGCGACATTCTCGTCGAAGCCTTCGATGGTGGCGATCTCCTCCTGCGGAGTCGTCACGAGATCCTCGATACCCTCGAAACCCTCCTGCACCAAGAGGCCGGCGATGACATCGTCCACGTCCAGCGCCTCGACGAAGAGGCCGGTCTTGCGGCGGAACTCTTCCTGTCGGCGCTCAGATTCCTCGGCCTCCGTGAGGATGTCGATATCCCAGCGGGTGAGCTGCGAAGCGAGGCGCACATTCTGGCCGCGCCGGCCGATGGCGAGTGAGAGCTGGCTATCCGGCACCACGACTTCAACGCGGCCGGCATCTTCATCCATCACCACCTTGGAAACCTCGGCGGGCGCCAGCGCGTTCACCACAAAGGTGGCGACGTTGGGGGACCAGGGGATGATGTCGATCTTCTCGCCCTGCAGCTCGGCCACCACCGCCTGTACGCGCGAACCGCGCATACCCACGCAGGCGCCCACCGGGTCGATGGAGGCGTCACGCGAGATCACGGCCATCTTGGCGCGCGAGCCGGGATCGCGGGAGACCGCCTTGATCTCGATGATACCGTCGTAAATTTCAGGCACTTCCTGCGCGAATAGCTTCGCCAGGAAGCCCGGATGGCTGCGCGAGAGGAAAATCTGCGGGCCACGCGGTTCCTCACGCACATCGTAGATATAGGCCCTTACGCGGTCGCCGTTCTTCAGGTTTTCGCGGGGGATGCATTCATCGCGGCGCAGCAGCGCCTCGGCCCGGCCGAGATCGACCATGAGGTTGCCGTACTCGGTGCGCTTGACGACACCGTTGATGATCTCGCCCACGCGGTCCTTGAACTCGTTGAACTGCTTGGAACGCTCATATTCGCGCACGCGCTGCACGATCACCTGCTTGGCGGTCTGTGCGGCGATCCGGCCGAAATCGATCGGCGGCAGCGGGTCTACCAGAAAGTCTCCCACCTCTTTCTCGGGCGCGAATTTCTTGGCGATATGAACGGGGATCTGGGTTTCCTCGTTTTCCACAGTCTCTACGATCTCAGTCCACCGCGAAAGGCGAACATCGCCGGTCTTGCGGTCGATGACGGCGCGGATATCTTTTTCGTGCCCATATTTGGCGCGTCCGGCTTTCTGGATGGCCTGTTCCATCGCTTCCAGCACGTCATCGCGTTCGATCTGTTTTTCGCGGGCCACGGCATCTGCGACGAGCAGCAATTCCGGGCGGTTGACGGAGGTGTCCATGCGATCCTCTAGTTTGTCACTTTGGGTTGGGTGGTAAAGGCAATCAGTGCGTCGGTCAGCAAGAGTTTGGCTTTCTTGATCTCAGCGCGGGAAAGTTCAACGGTCTCGCCAGTTTCAAGCTGTAGTTTTGCCGTCTCGGCATCCGCGCCGACCAGCTTGCCGGTATAGCGTTTGCGGTTCGCCGCATCCGGGAAATTCAGCTCGATGCGTGCCTCAAACCCGGCATAGGCGTTAAAATCCTTGGTGCGGGTCAGCGGCCGGTCGATGCCTGCTGAGGAAACCTCCAGCGTCCAGTGGCTGTCGATCGGGTCTTCCACGTCCAGTACGGCGGAAAGCAGGCGGGAGATTTTCTCGCAATCCTCCACCGTGAAGCCAGTACCATCGGCGCGGTCGGCCATGATCTGCACGGTGGGGGTTTCGGTGCCCATCACCTGCACGCGCACCAGCTCATAGCCCTGGGCTTCCAGCGGCTCGACGATCATGTCGGCAATGCGGCCCTCAAGGCCGGTATGGGTCGGGCGGTTCTCAGACAACAGTAAAAATCCAATAAAAAAGGCGGCCGGTTAGGGCCACCCTGTGAAACAGCGGGTTTTGTTGGGGCTTATGTACGCCCGGGGGGGGGAAAGGGCAAGGGGATATTTAGAGCGCGATGACTTTAGGTTCGCTCACTTTACGAGCGAGCTAAAATCATCCGGCTCTAGGTGGAGGCGTGGCCGGGGTCCAAGATCATCTCATCGCAATGCACCCGCATCGCATCCTCCATGCGTGCCAGTCGGGCCTGGGTTTGGCTCTGTGCGGCGGCGGTGTCCAGAGGGGCGGGGTTGTCCGTGAAGCTGGCAGCGAAGCTGCGCATCACGTGGTCCACACCGGCCGCTGTCACGCTGCGCTTGTCTTCCGCGTAATAATGCGGCGTGAACGGGCTGGTGATGATCTCATAGGCAGGGAAATATGCCACGCTTTCGCGTTGGCTGGCCGCCATCTCGGACGCCACCCGCAACACGGATTTGGAATAGCTGGCGGCCGCCATCACATGTGTATCCTGCCTTGCCGTGGCCACCAGCGGCACAGGAGAAACGGTGAGGATAAACCGGCAAACCGGATTGCGCCGCCGGATCGTGTCGATGAACTGCACGAGGTCGGAGGTGATTTCCTCTATAGTGAAATTATGAAATTCATGCCGTGCCGGGTCGAACGCCCCACCCGCCACGCCGGGGCAGAGCGGAAACACCGCGCCATCCGTCCGCGCACGCCAGCTTTCCGTGAGGCCGAGGGTGAAGATGAACACATCCATTGCCTCAAACGCCCTGCGCACGGCGGCGAAATGCCGGGTGCGGTCGGCTTCATATTCTTGGGCGGTCAGAAAGCCGCGCGGCTGGATGCGCGGTCGAAACGGATCGATCAGCCGGCCATCGGCCTCGTCCCAACAATCCTCCTGCGGCTGGAACGCACCATAGGCGCGATACCAAAGCTGCAGCAGCTGGCGGGCGGTATAGAGATTGCCGTAGCGTGCGGAGAACAGCTCATAGCCATACGCGGTCGTCAGCTCTGCGGGGAGCATCGGGTGGGCTGGTTCGGTGATCAGATAGGTCAGGCCCATGCCGGGCAGCCTTGGGCCGATATTCTGGGCGAAACAGCTGCCGGCGGTGACGATCTTGTCTTGACCGGAGAGTTTGAAGGGGGCGAGCAGGGCAGGGTTGATGTCGTGCGGGGCGCATCCCGCCACGCTGCGGCTCCAGAACGCCTCAGGCGGGAGGTCTTGGTATGGATGGGTCATGCGGCGAGCTCCAGCAGCGCCTTGAGAACGTGCCCGCCATAGAGGGCGTTGCCGTGTGTGGCGTCGGGGTGGCAGCCCGACGGATGCATCATTCCGGATTCATCGCGCATGACGGGTGGAGAGGGCAGGAAGGCGATGCCCAGCCGTGCACAGGCGGCGCGATAGAGCCCGCTATGCAGCCGCCAGAGCTTATAGCGTAGCAACGCGGGTGCCACGCCGAGTGCCGCGATGTCATCGGCAAATGGCACAGGATGACGCCGTATATGCGCTTCGGGCAATGGTGGCGGTGATTCCATATGTACGACCCGGCCCGGCGCGCAACCCTGCAGCTGGGCCAATGCCGCCACATGCGGAGCGATCCGTCGGCTCAGCTCGTCTTCCAGCAAACCCGCCGGGAGCAACTGCGCGCCGTCGTCCAGAGGCAGATCCGGTGCCTCAGGCAGAACGAAGTCGAATGCCGGCCGGTGGGCCACCAGGCCGATCATAGAGTGGTCGTTGCCGCCCAATACGGAGACATAAACCTCTGCCTTGGCCTCCGCGATGGATTGTGCCACGGCTGCATGGAAGCGGCCATCGGGCTCGAAAAGCGGTTCATAACGACCAGATTCGAGCTGCAAAAAGATTGCCTTCATGCCGGCGCGCATAAGCGGTGCGTGCGCGTAAGGCGAGGCGGGCGGGCCGCCTGCTTCCGTCTGGTTATGCCACGCATACCACAAAGCCGTTAGGTGGCTGCGGCCCATCAGGAAGAATGATTGCGCCATGGTATCTGTGTAGCAGAGGACGCGCGGCGTGCCATCTGGCAGCTGCGCCCGCATAAAAAACGGCGTCCGAAGACGCCGTTTTCGTGGGATGAACCGCTGATCAGGCGGAGTAGTACATCTCGAATTCCACCGGGTGCGGGGTGTGTTCGAACTTGTACACTTCCTTCCATTTCAGCTCGATATAGCTCTCGATCTGCTCCTTGGAGAACACATCGCCCGCGAGCAGGAACTCGTGGTCGGCTTCCAGTGCGCCGATGGCTTCGCGCAAGCTGCCGCACACGGTCGGGATGTCTTTCAGCTCTTCCGGCGGCAGGTCGTACAGATCCTTGTCCATCGGGTCGCCGGGGTGGATCTTGTTCTTGATGCCGTCGAGTGCCGCCATCAGGATGGCAGAGAAGGACAGATACGGGTTGGCGGTGGGGTCCGGGAACCGCACTTCAACGCGCTTGGCCTTCGGGCTGGTGGTGTAGGGAATACGGCAGGAAGCGGAACGGTTGCGGGCGGAATAGGCCAGCAGCACCGGGGCCTCGAAGCCGGGGATCAGGCGCTTATAGCTGTTCGTCGAAGGGTTCGAGAACGCGTTGATCGCCTTGGCGTGCTTGATGATGCCGCCGATGGCATACAGGCAGGTCTCAGACAGATCCGCATAGCCATTGCCCGCGAAAAGCGGCTTGCCGGCCTTCCAGATGGAAAGATGCGTGTGCATCCCTGAGCCGTTATCGCCATAAATCGGCTTCGGCATGAAGGTTGCCGTTTTGCCGTAAGAATGCGCGACGTTATGGACGCAGTATTTATAAATCTGCATCTGGTCGGCCATGGTGGTCAGCGTTGCGAACTTGGTGCCAAGCTCGTGCTGAGATTGCGCCACCTCATGGTGATGCTTCTCAATCGGCAGGCCCATCTCGCCCATGGCGGAGAGCATTTCGGCGCGCAGATCGCTTTCGCTATCCACCGGCGGAACCGGGAAATAGCCGCCCTTCACCACCGGGCGGTGGCCCATATTGCCTTCCGGGTAGTCCTTCATGTTGGCGCCGGGGCCCTCGATGGAGTCTAGCTGGTAGGTGCCGAAATTGCCGCCAGTACCGAACTTCACGGAGTCGAATACGAAGAACTCAGCTTCCGCGCCGATGAAGGCGGTGTCGCCCACGCCGGTGGACTTCAGGTAAGCTTCGGCCTTTTTGGCGGTGGAGCGCGGGTCGCGGGCATAGCCCTGGCCGGTCGCGGGCTCGATGATGTCGCAGAACAGGATCAGGCTCGGCTTGGCGGAGAAGGGGTCCAGCACGGCGCTGTCCAGGTCCGGCTGCAGGATCATGTCGGACTCGTTAATGGCCTTCCAGCCGGCGATGGAGGAGCCGTCGAACATGAAGCCGTTGGTCAGGCTGTCCTCGTCTACCGTCGAGACATACTGGGCGGTGTGCTGCCACTTGCCCCTGGGATCGGTGAAGCGCAGATCGACATATTCAACCCCGTTCTCCTTGATTAAATTGAGAACTTTCGCGACGCCGTCGCCGCCCTCGGCCTTCTTAGCCATGCTCTTTCCCCGTTGTGTAAATGTTACCCGTTCAGGCCCGCGAAGCGCACCATGCGCCCGCCTTTAAAACGCCCAGCGCCCGGCATGTTAATAACCATGCCGGGCCGCTTGGCAATGTCCGATTAAACCGCTGCTTCGCCCTTTTCACCGGTACGGATGCGGATGGCTTCCTCGACGGTAGAGATAAAGATTTTGCCATCGCCGATGCGCCCGGTGCGGGCCGCGTTGGTAATGGCTTCAACCGCGCGTTCCACCACGCCGTCTTCACACACAACTTCGATTTTCACCTTGGGGAGAAAATCCACCACATATTCCGCGCCACGATAAAGCTCGGTATGACCCTTCTGCCGGCCGAACCCCTTGGCCTCGACGACAGTGATGCCCTGAAGGCCAACCTCGTGCAGCGCTTCCTTCACTTCATCCAGCTTGAACGGCTTGATGATCGCTTCGATCTTCTTCATCTGGTTCACGCAGGGCCCGGGGCCCGCGCCCTCCTTGGTTCGTCGGACAGCACGCCCGTAACCCCGCCCCGGGCAGCCGGTGGGCAAGCGCGCGTCAGCCAATGGGCTGACAATTCACACTTAGCACAAGCTATGCCAGAATGGTTTTCCGTGCGGTGCCGCGTTTGCGGCAAAGTTATCAAAGGCCAAAACGTGGTTTTGCTCAAGCGGTAGCGATTTTAGCCTAAATTTTGTGCAATCTTGCCGCCTGCGCTTTGGGCGGGTAAATTCCGGCAATGACAAAGGGTTCCCCCGCACCGTGAAAAACGCCAACGCCCTGCTTGCCGGAATGGGCACAACAATCTTCACAATTATGTCCGCCTTGGCGGTGAAGCATAACGCTATCAACCTTGGCCAAGGCTTCCCGGATACCGAGGGGCCAGAGGATATTGTGCGCGCGGCGGCGGATGCGTTGCTGGATGGCCGCAACCAGTACCCGCCGCTGACCGGTGTGCCGGAGCTGCGTGAGGCGGTGGCGGCGGCCAATGCGCGGTTCTATGGGCTGCAGATCGACCCGGTTTCGGGCGTGGTGGTGACCTCCGGTGCCACGGAGGCAATCACCGCCTGCCTGATGGCGCTGCTCAACCCCGGCGACGAGGTGGTGCTGATCGAGCCGCTCTACGACACTTATCTGCCGGTGGTGAAAATGCTGGGCGCTGTACCCCGGCTGGTGCGGCTGCAACCGCCGGAATGGGCGTTGCCGCGCGCGGAACTCGCCGCCGCTTTCGGCCCCAAGACCAAGCTGCTGCTGTTGAACTCCCCCATGAACCCTACCGGCAAGGTGTTCAGCGCGGAGGAGTTGGCATTCATTGCCCGGCTATTGTGCCAGCACGATGCCTATGCCGTGTGCGATGAGGTTTACGAGCACCTGGTGTTCTCAGGCGCCAGACATATCCCCCTGGCCACGCTGCCGGGCATGGCGGAGCGGTCTTTACGCATTAGCAGTGCCGGCAAAACCTTTTCGCTCACGGGTTGGAAGGTAGGGTATGTGTCTGGTCCAGTGGCGCTGATGGGGCTGGTGGCCAAGGCGCACCAGAACCTCACCTTCACCACCCCGCCCAATTTGCAACGTGCGGTGGCGCTGGGGCTTGCCAAGCCCGATGCATATTTCGAGAGCCTGGCGAGCGGACTGGAGGCGCAACGGGATTTGCTGGATTCCGGGTTGAAGCGCCTCGGGTTTTCCACTCTGCCCGCCCAGGGCAGCTATTTCATCACCGCCGATGTGTCCGCGCTAGGGTTTGAAGGCGGGGATGTGGCGTTTTGCGAGGCCATTACTGAACAGGCGGGCGTGGCGGCCATTCCGGTTTCCGCATTTTATGCGGGGGAGGGGCCAAGCCATTATGCCCGGTTTGCCTTCTGCAAGCAGACACATGTACTTGAGGAGGCCTTGCGGCGGCTGGAAGGCTGGGTAGCGGCAAGACCATTGACGGCGCTGGCGTGACCGCGTTAGGACGCCATACCCTGGATGGCGGACGTAGCTCAGTTGGTAGAGCGCCGGTTTGTGGTACCGGTTGTCGCGGGTTCGATCCCCGTCGTTCGCCCCAGGGGATTTCCGGCGGAAATCCCCTCTGCTCACCTCACGGATTTCATTGAAATGATCATCACGGCGCTAATTCTGGCCGGTGGCAAGGCCGCGCGGTTCGGTGGGGCGGATAAGGCATTCGTGCGCCTGCATGGTCGCCCGCTTATCGAGCATGTGCTGGAGCAGTTGCGGCCTCAGGCATCACCCATCGCCATCAGCGCCAATGGCGATCCCGCCCGGTTTGCCGCTTACGGCTTGCCCGTTCTGGCGGACGCGCCGGAATTTTCCGCCTGCGGCCCTTTGGCGGGGGTAGCGGCGGGGTTGTGCTGGGCGGAAGGCGAAGGGGCGGAATTTCTGCTCACCATGCCTGTGGATACACCGTTTTTTCCTCAAACATTGGTAGCAGAGCTTTCTCCCGGCCCGGCAGTCGCGGTTTATGCGGGGCGGCAGCACCATCTGGCCGCACTCTGGCCAGTGGCGTTTCGCCAAGGGCTGGAAGATTTTCTGCGCCGGGACGCGAAATTTAAGGTGCGCGATGCACTAACCCTGTGCGGCGCGCGACAGGTGGCTTTTACAGGTCCGCGTGACCCCTTTGCCAACCTCAACAGCCCTGGGGAACTTTCGGTTTTCGAGTGAGCGTGAAGGCTTTGTAAAATATTTACGCTGCACCTGCGAAGTTGGTACATATATTCACGTCTTTACCATGTTTTTTCACAAAACGATCTAATCCGCCCGGTTTTTGAGCGTAAGGGGAATACCGCACTCGCAAAATGAAGCGGAGTCTCCCCATGTCGTATCAAGATAGCATTCGCAGCCTGAATGAATTCATCGCCGCCAAGGGCGAAACTTGGGAGGGCATTTCCCCCGAGGCTGTTTCCCGGATGCGGTTGCAGAATCGCTTCCAAACCGGGCTGGACATTGCCCGCTACACCGCGAAAACCCTGCGGCAGGACATGGCGGCATATGATGCGGACCCGGCGCATTACACACAGTCCCTCGGCTGCTGGCACGGGTTTATCGCGCAGCAGCAGATGATTTCGGTGAAGAAGCATTTCGGCACCACCAAGGGGCGTTACATCTATCTCTCCGGCTGGATGATTGCGGCCATGCGCTCCGAATTCGGGCCGCTGCCGGACCAGTCCATGCACGAGAAAACCTCTGTGCCGGCCTTAATCGAAGAAATTTACACCTTTTTGCGCCAGGCTGACGCGCGGGAGCTGGGTGGCTTGTTTCAGGAGCTGGATGCAGCCCGCGCTGCGGGCGACCTGGCGAAGCAGAAAGAGCTGCAAAACAAGATCGATAATTTTGAAACCCATGTTGTCCCCATCATCGCGGATATTGATGCGGGATTTGGCAATGCAGAAGCCACCTATCTGCTGGCCAAGAAAATGATCGAGGCGGGCGCTGGCGCTTTGCAGATTGAGAACCAGGTCTCTGACGAGAAGCAATGCGGCCATCAAGATGGCAAGGTAACCGTGCCGCATGATGAGTTCACCGCGAAAATCCGTGCGCTGCGTTATGCTTTTATGGAGCTGGGGGTGGATGATGGCGTGATCGTTTGCCGCACAGATAGTTTGGGTGCTGGCCTGACCAAGCAGATTGCGTATTCAAGAGAGCCGGGAGACCTTGGGGACCAGTATAATTCCTTCCTGGATTGTGATGAGGTTGAGCCGAGCCAGATCGGCAATGGCGATGTGCTGATCACGCGAAATGGCAAGCTGCTGCGCACTAAACGGCTGGCCTCCAACCTCTTCCAGTTCCGCCCGGGCACGGGGGCCGACCGCTGTGTGCTGGACTGTATCAACGCGCTGAATAACGGTGCGGATCTGCTCTGGATCGAGACCGAAAAGCCGCATATCGAGCAGGTGGCCTCGATGGTGGATCGTATCCGGCAGGTATGGCCAAGTGCGAAGCTTGCTTACAACAATTCGCCGTCTTTCAACTGGACGCTGAATTTCCGCCAGCAGGTGTTCGATGCGATGCAGGAGCAGGGACAAGATGTTTCCGCCTATGACCGTGCGAGGCTGATGAACGCGGCTTATGATGAAACCGAGCTAGGCCGGATGGCTGATGAAAAAATCCGCACCTTCCAGCGTGATGCGGCAAAGCGCGCCGGGGTGTTTCATCATCTCATCACCCTGCCAACCTATCACACGGCGGCCCTTTCCACCGATCATCTGGCCAGGGATTATTTCGGCGATATGGGGATGCTGGGCTATGTGGCGGGTGTGCAGCGCAAGGAAATCCGCGAGGGCATCGCCTGCGTGAAACACCAGAATATGTCAGGTTCCGATATTGGCGACACGCATAAGGAATATTTCGCAGGTGAGGCGGCGTTGAAGGCCGGCGGCGTCCACAACACCATGAATCAATTCGCGGCATAAGAACCGCAATTTTTCAAACTTTACGGCCCGGCATTGCCCGGGCCTTTTTCTTTACCCGCCCTCAAACCCGGTGAGCACATTCACCGCGTTGATGCCGATTTCAGCCACGGCATAGCCGCCTTCCATCACGAACAGCGTTGGCTTGCCCAGGGTACGGATCATTTCCCCCATCCGGGTGAAATGTTCGTGGTCGAGTTTGAACTGGGAGATCGGGTCATCCTTGAATGTATCGACACCGAGTGACACAATAACCGCATCTGGCCTGTAAGCCCGGATACGTTCCAGCCCGGCGGTGAGGGCAGCCTCGTAAGCAGGCCATTGCGTGCCCCATGGCAGCGGCAAATTCAGGTTGAACCCTTCGCCGTGCCCAATGCCCGGCTCATCCTCAAAGCCCAGCATATAGGGGTATTCCTGGTCAGGGTGGCCATGCAGAGAAACAAACAGCACATCGTCCCGGCCATAGAAAATCTGCTGTGTGCCGTTGCCGTGATGGTAATCGATATCGAGAATGGC
>JAKBCD010000011.1 GCA_021808205.1 Pseudomonadota bacterium
GCGGTGCCGCGCGTCACCACGGTGATACGGCTTTTGGAGCCGTCACGCTCCACCGGTGCCACGGTGAGGTTGTCGATGTTATAGCCCCGGCCTGAGAAAAGCCCGATGACGCGCGCCAGCACGCCGGATTCATTTTCCACTAGAACCGAAATGGTCGCGGAACGTAATGTGGAGTCAGACATCAGACCAGCGCCATCCCTTCATTGCTCACAGCCGGGCCGGATGTGCCTTTATGCTCCGGCCCCAGCAGCATTTCATTATGCGCGGCACCGGAGGGGATCATCGGGAACACGTTTTCCTTCTGGTCCACACAGATATCCGCGATCACCGGCCTGTCCACCGCGAGCATTTCGGCAATCACCTTGTCCAGATCATCAACCTTTTCCGCGCGCAGTCCCACGGCATGGAAGCTCTCCGCCAGCTTCACAAAATCCGGCAGCGCCTCAGAGTACGAGCTGGAATAGCGGCTGCCATGCAGCAGCTCCTGCCATTGCCGCACCATGCCCATATATTGGTTGTTCAGAATGAAAATCTTCACCGGCAGGCGGTATTGCGCCAGCGTGCCCATTTCCTGAATGTTCATCAGAATGCTGGCCTCGCCGGCAATGTCTATCACCAGCGCATCCGGATGCGCCACCTGCGCGCCCATGGCGGCGGGCAGGCCGTAGCCCATGGTACCCAACCCGCCGGAGGTCATCCAGCGGTTTGGCTTCTCGAACCGGAAATACTGTGCGGCCCACATCTGGTGCTGGCCAACCTCGGTGGTGATGAACGTCTCCCGCCCGCGCGTGGCCTTGTAAAGCTGCTCGATGGCGTATTGCGGCTTGATGATGCTGCCGGGGTCGCGGTTCTGGGTAAAGCGCAGGGAATCCTTGGCGCGCCACGCATCAATCTGCCCCCACCATTTCGTCAGGGCGGTGCGGTTGGGCTGGGCGGTGTCTTGCTTCCAGGCCGCGATCAACGCCTTCAGCGTGGCCAGCGCATCGCCGACAATCGCCACATCCACCATCACCGATTTATTAATGCTGGCGGGGTCGATATCGGCGTGAATTTTCTTGGAATTGGGCGAAAACGCGTTCAACCGCCCGGTCACCCGGTCATCGAACCGCGCGCCGATATTCAGCATCACGTCGCACCCATGCATGGCCAGGTTCGCCTCGTACGTGCCGTGCATACCTAACATGCCAACAAAAAGCGGGTCGGAAGCCGGGTAGGCGCCCAGGCCCATAAGCGTGTTGGTGATGGGAAAACCGGTGAGGCGGGTAAATTCAACCAGCAGGCGCGAGGCTTCCGGCCCGGCATTGATCACGCCGCCACCGGCATAAATAACCGGGCGCTCGGCGCGCTTGAGCATCGCCACTGCTTCCTCAATCCGGCGCGGGTCCGGCTCGGTGCGGGGGCGGTAGGAGCGATGCGGCGCGTTGCTCGGCTCCCGGTATGGCGCCGGGGCGATGAGAATATCCTTCGGCAGATCGATCAGTACCGGGCCGGGGCGGCCGGTGCGCGCCACAAGAAACGCCTCGTGCATCACGCGCACCAAATCCTCGGATTTTTTCACCAGGTAATTATGCTTGGTGGCCGGGCGGGTGATGCCGGTAGTGTCGGCCTCCTGGAAGGCGTCGTTGCCGATCAGATGTGTGGGCACCTGGCCGGAAAGGCAAACCAGCGGAATGGAGTCCATCAACGCATCCACAAGGCCGGTCACGGCATTCGTCGCCCCTGGGCCGGAGGTCACCAGCACCACGCCCACCTTGCCGGTGGAGCGCGCATAGCCCTCGGCCGCGTGCACCGCCGCTTGTTCGTGCCGGACAAGAATGTGCCGGATCTCATTCTGCTTGAACAGCGCATCATAAAGCGGCAGCACCGCGCCGCCCGGATAGCCGAAAATGACATCCACGCCCTGCGCCTTAAGCGCCCGGAGCACCGCTTCCGCGCCGGAATTCATCAGCTCAGATGCTGCAATCGTGCTGTCCATATCGTCCTGCCATTCGCGTCCAGAATATCCATCCGGTACAGTGCCCAGCCCGGAAGGTCAACCGCTGTGATTTATAAAATTACCTAAATCAGCTAAATATCTTTCCGAAAATTTCGTATTTTGGTCGATTCTTGAATGGATTATTTGCATATCTGTTTTGCTTGCCAGTTCCTGGTGCCTGAACCAAGTCATTTGCCGCTTGGTGTATTGAAATGTGGCCAGCACGGCGCGGGCTTTCGCCGCCTCCAGCGAAATTTCGCCCCGCAGATACGCGCCAAGCTCCGGCACGCCGTGGGCGCGCATCAAGGGCAGCTCCGGCGGCAGGTTCAGCGCCAGCAGGGCGCGGGCTTCATCCAATGCGCCGGCTTCCAGCATGGCGGCAAAGCGGGTCTCTATCGCCTCGCGCAAGGCGGGCCGGGGCGGGTCCAGCAGAATCATTTTGAGAGTCCAGCCTTGCAGCCTTTCCGTGGGTTGGGCCTGCCAGTAAGCAATGCCTTTGCCCGTACCCAGCAGCACCTCATAGGCGCGGGCAATGCGCTGGCTGTCACCTGGTTTCAGCTTCGCGGCGGTCTCGGCATCCAGTTTCGCGTGCAGCACCTCTGGACCTAGCTGGACCAGCAACCGCCGTGCCTCGGCGCGGGCGTTCTCGCCTGGGTCGGGAATATCGGCAATGCCCTTCACCAGGGCGGAAAAATACATCCCCGTACCGCCGCAAATGATGGGGAGACGCGCCGCCTGCATCTCGTCTTTTGCCGCCTTGCGCCACCAGGCGGCATTGGCTGGTTCACCCGCTGCCTTCACGCCATAAAGAACATGCGGGGCCGCCGCCTCGTCCTCCAGGCTCGGCCGGGCGGTCAGCACCCGCAGCTCCCGGTAGCATTGCATGGCATCGGCATTGATGATGGTGCCGCCCAATTCCCGGGCGATCGCCAAAGCCAGGGCGGATTTGCCGCTGGCCGTCGGGCCCGCAATGATCAACCCGGTGCGTTGCCCAAACCCCGTCTCTGCCTTATCCGAAGCACCCATGACACCGTCTAGTTCCCACATCGTTACCCTCGTGGCCAGCCGAGAGGCTGGCGCCCTCACCCAGCAGGATGTCGCCCGCGCTTTGAGTTATGTGCAGGGGCGGACCGTGACATGGCTTGAGCAGGGCCGCGCCGTGGAATTTCCAGCCCGGCTTGCGCCAGACCGTTCGGCCCTGGCCGCGCTGCTGAGCCATAAAGCGGTGGATATTTTCATCACCAAGCCTCGCGGTCGGCGCAAGGCCGTGCTAGTCGCGGATATGGACAGCACCATCGTCACCGCTGAAACGCTGGACGAGTTGGCTGGCTTTGCTGGCCTGCGAGAAAAAATCGTCGAGATCACTGCTCGCGCGATGAATGGTGAGCTGGATTTCTCCGAGGCTCTGCGGCAGCGCGTAACGCTGCTGAAGGGCCTGCCCGTGAATGCGCTGGAGCAGACCTGGAAGGGAATCCAATATTGCCCCGGGGCTCGCACGCTGGTGGCCACCATGAACGCCTTTGGCGCCACCACCGCACTGGTCTCCGGCGGCTTTACGTTTTTCACCGCCCGCGTGGCGCAAGAGCTGGGCTTTGCCGCCCACCGCGGCAATATGCTGCTGGATGACGGTACGGCGCTGACCGGCGAGGTGGCTGAGCCGATTCTGGACAAAGCAGCAAAGCTGGCCGCACTGGAGGCGTTTGCCGCCCAGCGCGGCGTTAAGCTCACCGCCACCTTAAGCGTGGGCGATGGTGCGAATGATCTGCCGATGCTCCAAGCCGCGGGGCTTGGCATCGCCTACCAGCCCAGGCCCGTGGTGGCGGCGCAAATCGGCAACCGAATTGAACATACGGACTTGACCTCTCTGCTGTTTGCGCAAGGATATCCGGCATCGGCATTCAAGGGAGACTGAGATGAAAACGCGTGCGGCTGTAGCCCGGGCTCCGGGCAAAATTCTGTCTCTGGAAACCGTGGATATCGCCGGGCCGAAATTTGGCGAGGTGCTGGTGGAGGTAAAGGCCACCGGCATTTGCCATACCGACGAATACACGCTCTCTGGTGCTGACCCTGAAGGCATTTTCCCCGCCATTCTGGGGCATGAGGGTGCCGGCGTGGTGGTGGATATCGGCCCCGGCGTCACATCTTTAAAAAAAGGCGACCACGTGATTCCGCTCTACACGCCGGAATGTCGCCAGTGCAAAACCTGCCTCTCGCAAAAGAGCAATCTCTGCACCTCCATCCGTGCCACGCAAGGCAAGGGCTTGATGCCGGACGGCACCTCGCGCTTCTCCTGCGATGGCGCGCCAGTGATGCATTATATGGGCTGCTCCACCTTCGCCAATTTCACCGTGCTGCCGGAGATCGCGCTGGCCAAAGTGCGGGAGGACGCGCCGTTCGAGAAAATTTGCTACATCGGCTGCGGTGTCACCACCGGCATCGGCGCGGTGTTCAACACCGCCAAGGTGCGGCCGGGTGATAACGTGGTGGTGTTCGGGCTGGGGGGCATCGGCCTCAACGTCATTCAAGGGGCCCGTATCGCCGGGGCGGACAAAATCATCGGCGTGGACCTCAATAATGGCCGCAAAGCCATGGCAGAGAAATTCGGCATGACGCATTTCGTCAACCCATCCGAGATCGGGAAGGATCTGGTGCCGTACCTGGTTAATTTAACCGATGGCGGGGCGGATTATTCTTTCGAGTGCATCGGCAATGTGAATGTCATGCGCCAGGCGCTGGAATGCACCCATCGCGGCTGGGGCACCTCCATCATCATCGGCGTGGCGGGGGCAGGGCAGGAGATTTCCACACGGCCCTTCCAGTTGGTCACCGGCCGCTCCTGGAAAGGCACGGCCTTCGGCGGCGCGCGGGGCCGCACCGATGTACCGAAGATCGTGGATTGGTACATGGAAGGCAAGATCGACATCGACAGCCTCATCACCCATGTGCTGCCCTTCGAGCAGATCAACGAAGGCTTCGAGCTGATGCGCAAGGGCGAGAGCATCCGCAGCGTCGTCGTATACTGAATTTTTTCGATATTCGGTTGCTTCCAGGCCATCCGCCGTGAAACGGCGGATGGCCTTTTTGCTGGTTGAGCGAGATCAAGGTCATTTCTGGCGGTGCGGCGCATGGATGCGGAGGGTGGCACGGCACGGGCCGTCTGCTGCACAATCTCAACAAGCGTAGGAGACCAGCGTCATGATCAGTATATCTCGCAAAGCGGCGGGTATCGCGGCGGTGTTAGGATTCGCGGCTTTTGCCAATGTCGCGGCGGCGCAATTGCCCGGTGGACCGTGCGGCGGCGGAACAGGGCAGGGCTATGGCTACGGGATGATGAGCGGTTATCCCGGTATGGGGCCAGGCATGATGCAAGGCTGGACAGGCCAGGGGCCCGACGTGCAAGGAGGCGGTCCGCGGTTTTCGATTCAGAACCGGCTGGGCGCGCTGAAGACCGAATTGAACATCACATCGGGCGAGGCGGATGCCTGGAACAGTTATGCATCGGCCATCACGGCGGCCCAGAACAACGCCCGCAGCGGCATGCAGCCTCTTTGGCAGTCGGCCGGAAACGGCACATGGAGCCCAGACCAGCGTTTCGCCACCATGGATAAAATGGTGGCGCTGATGAAGCAGGGCTATGCGCAGGAGAAAAAGGCGGCGGACGAGCTGATGCCACACCTTACCGCGTACCAGCAGGGGCAGGCCAAGGAAATTTTGCCCGGCATTGCTAATTGGGGGCCGCGCGGCATGTGGGGCGGCGGACCAATGTGGGGCGGCGGTATGGGCTGGGGAATGATGGGCGGATTCAGGGGCTGGTAGAGCCTGATCGCTTGAGGTTGCCGCGTTTTAGCGCGGCGGCTGAAAGCGTGAACTGGTCCCTTATTGAAGAGGTGGAGCACGTTCAGGGCGATGCGGCAGCATCCACCTGAACATGTCGCGCTTTAGAGCCAGTGCTGGTCCGCCCCCTTGGTGCTGCCGAACAAAAAACCCCGCTCACCTGAGCGGGTTTTTTTTATTCCGATTAAGGCTGTTGCAGCGGCGCCTGCTGGATTGGCGCTGACTGCTGCATGGGTTGCATCTGCTGCTGCGGCGCCATCTGCGGCGCCATCGGCTGCGGAGCAGGCCCGGCGGGCGCTGCGTAGCGGGCGAGCGTCATGCGCAGCGGGTTGGCGCCGGGGTTGTTGCCCTGGCCGTCGATCACGATCTGCCGCCCATCGAGCTGCTGCCCGTAATATTGCTGCTCCGCGACGGCATTGTTGGAAATCACGGAGCCCGAGAGCGAAACGCCGCCATACAGCCCCTGAGCTTTCGTGAAGCCGATGATGTCGGCGTCAATCGCAGTGGACATCGCCCCGCTTACCCCCGCCCCAAATGTGGCGAAAGTCACCCCCGCATCGGCGCCGATCTTGAACTGCGAGTTCAGCAGCGCATTCAGCCCGCCATTGGTCATGATGATCATCATCACCTCGGCGCTTTGTATCCCGGCCTGCAGCCCGAAACTGCCAGACCCCATTGAGTAGATCGCAGGGTTGGACCAACTGCCATCTGGCGTGCGCGCACTCATCACGCAGCCGCCGCCCTCGCCGCCGAAGATGAACCCGGCGCGGAACACATTGGGGCAGATCAGCACGGCGCGAGCCTTGCGCAAAAAAGCCTGTGCCTGGGAGCCTTGGGCACCGCCCATCATGTCCTCCAGCGCCAATGTGGAACTGTCGATCAGATGCTGGGGGGTATCGGCCAAAGCTGGGGCGGCGAATGCGGCGGTAAATGCAGCCGCGAGCAGCAGACGCTTCATGGGAGGGCTCCTTCGGTTGGCTTCGCTTCTTGTTGCCTAGATGCGGCAAATGGGGCTGCGGCGGCGGGCTGGCAAGGTAAGGTGGAGGAATGTTCATTAACCGACAGAACCCGCCAGCCGCCATGCCCGTATTCAAGGCGGGTGAGTGAAATATTATCAATCTGCAAACACAGCGCCTGATGCGGGGTAAGCCCCATTGCATAGGCGCAGGCGGCGCGGATGGCCCCGCCATGACTGACAATGATGGTGTGCTTGCCCGCGGCCGTTTCCCGCAGCGCCTCGAGCCCGGTGCCCACGCGCTCAATCAGTTGTGGGAAACTTTCCCCGCCGGGTGGGACCTCGGTGGGATGGATCGGCCAGAACGGGTGCCGTTCCTCAGGGCTGCGGTCCTCGAACCGCGAGATTGGCAAGCCCTGCCAATCTCCGAAATCCTGTTCGATGAAGGCGGGGTCGATCAGCCGTTCCTGCGCCGGGTAGCCTGCGCGCATCAGCGCATCGGCGGTAAGCTGAGTGCGGCTCAGTGGCGTGCACACCATGCGCGCCGGGTGCGGCAGCCGCGCCGCCAGCGCGGCGTAATGTGCTCCTTGCGCTGTCATCGTGTCCGAACAGACCGGCACGTCGTTGGTGCCGTAAAGAAAGGTCAGGCTGTCACGGTGAACCAAAGCGTGGCGGATGAGCCAGAAATGATGCATGCTCACTCTCCGATCGATATCAATGCGCCGCGTATGCGCGCAAGCCGAAACTCCGCCCCGAACACCGCAATGGCGGCCAGCATCCAGGCAGAGTTCAAACCAGTGGCAATGGCAAGCTGACCCCATTCTGTATGGCCGCTCAGCAACAGGGCGCGCAACCCCTCGAAAATATGTGCCGCCGGCAAGGCCTGTGCCACGGGTTGCAGCCAGTAGGGCAGGGAGGCCAGCGGGTAGAACACGCAGGCCACCGGGGTTATGCCAAAAGCAATGGTCCAGGCCAGCGCCTCCGCCCCGGCGCCATAGCGAAACAGCAGCGAGACGATGCCAAGTGCCACCCACCAGCCCATGACGAGCAAATTGAGGAAGAACAGCACCATCACCGGGCCCGGCGCGAACAGGTCATAATGATACAGCAGAAAGGCGATGATTGTGGCGGGAAGCAGGCCGATGAGTGTCCGGACCGCGGAAACAGCCAGCAGCGCCAGCAGCATTTCCGCCGGGCGCAAGGGGCTTACGAAAAGATGCCCGAGATTGCGGGACCAGATTTCTTCCATGAAGCTCAGCGTCACGCCAATTTGCGCGCGCAGCACAATCTCCCACAACAGCACCCCGCCGATAAGCGCCGTACCAGCCAGAATGGGCGAACCGGCGTGAATGTCGTGGCTGAAGAAATTCGCGGTAAAACCCCAGATCAACAGCTCCAGCGTTGGCCAATAGGCGATTTCCGCGAGGCGCGGCCAGGAGCGCCGGTACATGCATAAATGCCGGTACACCAAGCCCCAAACGCGCCGTGCATATCGCATCACAGCGCCTCGCTGCGGACGATATGCAGGAACACGTCTTCCATATCTTCGCGCCCATACCGGGCGATCAGCTCTGCCGGTGTGCCCCTATCCGCCATGCGGCCCTGCTTCATCATCACGACCTCGTCGCACAGCCGCTCCACCTCCGCCATGTTGTGGGAGGCGAGCAGAATGGCCGCATTTGTTTCGCGCCGATAATCCTCAAGTGCGGTGCGCACATAATCGCCGGTATCGGGGTCCAGGCTGGCGGTCGGCTCGTCCAGCAATAAAAGCTCTGGCTGGTTGAGGAAGGATTTTGCCAGCGCCACGCGGGTTTTTTGCCCGGCTGAAAGCTCGCCTGCCGCGCGGTTCAACAATGCGGTGAGTTTGAACTGCTCGGCAAGCTGGCCAATGCGCGCCTTCAGCTTCGGCACATTATAAAGATGCCCATACACTTCCAGATTTTCCCGCACGGTAAGCCGGGCGGGCAGCGAGATGTAAGGTGAGGAAAAATTCATCCGCGCCAAGGCGGCGAAGCGGTGTGTCGCCATGTCGTGGCCCAGCACGGTGATCCGGCCGGAGGTGGGTACGAGCAATCCCAGCAGCATGGAGATGGTGGTGGTCTTGCCAGCGCCATTGCCACCCAGCAGGCCCAGAATCCGCCCGCGCGCCAGCGAGAAAGAGAGATCATCCACCGCCAGCGTCTCCGGGTAACGCTTGGTCAGGTTTTCCACGCGGATGGCTTCCATGCTTCCCCGGATAAGCGGGCCAGGCGCGCCTGCCAAGTCATGGCTGGCTGGCACCTGACTGGCACTGGGCGCGTATCGGGTTTATGCCGGGCCGCATGGATGCACTGGCGCTTTATTTTCACTGGCCCTTCTGCCTGGCCAAATGCCCGTATTGCGACTTTAATTCCCATGTGCGCGAGCGCCTGCCTCAGGCGGAAATGCTTTCCGCCCTGCGCGCGGAATTGACCTTCGAGGCCGCAAGGCTCGCCCCCCGGCGAGTCACCTCAATCTTTTTTGGCGGTGGCACGCCGAGCCTGATGGACCCAGAAAGTGTGGCCACGCTGATAGACGACGTGGCCCGGCTGTTCGAGTTGGAGCGGAACGCAGAAATTACCTTGGAGGCCAATCCCACCAGCGTCGAGGCGGAAAAATTTTCCACCTACCGTGCGGCGGGGGTGAACCGGGTTTCCATCGGCGTGCAGAGCTTCGATGAACAGGCGCTGCGGTTTTTGGGCCGCCAGCATAGCGCCGCGCAGGCCATCGCCGCGGTTCAATTAGGCGCGTCTATCTTTCCGCGTATATCGTTCGATTTGATTTATGCATTACCGGGCCAAACCCAGGCCGCTTGGCGCGAGGAGCTGCGCCGGGCATTGGACTTGGCGGCCGATCATCTCTCACTTTACCAGCTCACCATCGAGGATGGGACAAAATTCGCCACCCTGCACGCGCGCGGTGAGTTCATCCTGCCGGATGCGGACGAGGCCGAGGCGCTTTACGACATCACGGCTGAAGAGGCGGCGCGCCACGGGCTTCAACACTACGAGGTTTCCAATTACGCCAAACCGGGTGGGGAGAGCCGCCACAACCTTACCTATTGGCGCTATGGCGATTATGCGGGCATTGGCCCTGGCGCGCATGGGCGGATTACGCTTGGAGGCAGGCTGCTCGCCACCACCCGCCACCGGGCTCCGGAAGCCTGGATAGAGCGGGTTGCCGCTCACGGCCATGGCAGCACTCTGGAAGAGGAAATTCCCGCCGAGGACCGCGCCCGGGAGGCGCTGATCATGGGCTTGCGGCTGCAAGAAGGTATTTCCGTGCCCTATTTCGCTGCCCGCACCGGCATGGCGCTGATGAATGCGATTGAGCCGGACATTCTGGAACAATGTATCGCCGAGGGGTATCTTAGCCTCTCTGCGGAGCGCCTGGCCGCCACCGCGCAAGGGACCAAAAGGCTGGACGCATTGCTGCCGGCCTTGTGCAGATAGTATAGGCGGGGCCGGAATAAGGGATTTTCGATGCGCTATGTTTCGACGCGGGGACAGGCCCCGGAGATGGATTTCGCCGGGGTGCTGCTGGCGGGCCTCGCCAGTGATGGCGGGCTTTACATGCCTGCCACCTGGCCGCGCTTTTCTGCGGATGCGCTGAAAGCCCTGCGCGGGCTGCCATACCCAGAGCTGGCGGCGAAAATTATCGCGCCATTTACGGCGGGCAGCATCACCGAAGCCGAGCTGCTGGAGATGTGCCACCAGGCCTATGCGGGCTTTGCGCATAAAGCCATCGTGCCGCTGGTGCAGGTGGACACCAACCTCTACGCGCTGGAATTGTTCCACGGCCCCACACTGGCGTTCAAGGACATGGCGCTGCAGCTGGTGGGGCATTTGTTCGAGCATGTTTTGGCCAAGCGCGGCGAGAAGGTGCGGATTGTGGGGGCAACCTCCGGCGATACCGGGTCAGCGGCCATTGAGGCTGTGGCGGGGCGGAAGAATATCGACATCACCATTCTGCACCCCGAGGGCAAAACCTCCGAGGTGCAGCGCCGCCAGATGACCAGTGTGAAGGCCGATAACGTGCTGAACATCGCCGTTGCGGGCAATTTCGACGATTGCCAGGATCTGGTGAAGGCGATGTTCGCGGATGTGCCGTTCCGAACGGAGATGAACCTCTCGGCTGTGAATTCCATCAATTTCGCCCGTATCGCCGCGCAGATTCCCTATTATGTTTATGCCGCGCTGAATTTGGGAGCGCCGGAGCGCGAGGTGGCGGTTGCCGTGCCCACCGGCAATTTCGGCAATATATTGGCGGCCTGGGCGGGCAAGCAGATGGGCTTGCCGATTGCCAAATTCATCGTGGCGAGCAACCGCAACGATATTCTGAGCCGGTTTTTGGCCAGCAATGATATGTCCGTTAAGGCCGTGGAGGCGAGTCTCTCGCCGTCGATGGATATTGGCGTCAGCTCTAATTTCGAGCGGCTATTGTTCGAATTTTTGGACCGGGACGCGGCACTGACGGCGCAAACCATGGCGGATTTCCGCCGCACCGGCAAAATGACCGTTGCCGGGCCGGTTTGGCAGGCCATCCGTGAACAATTCCAGGGTTACCGGCTGGATGACGAGGATACGCTGAAGGAAATCGCCCGGTTCTGGCGGGAAAGCGCGTATCTGGCGGACCCGCATACCGTGATCGGCCTGGCCGCCGGGCGGGATTGCGGGCCGGTGGGGCTGCCAGTGATTGCCGCCGCTACCGCGCACCCGGCCAAATTCCCGGATGCCATCGAAAAAGCCGTGGGCGTGCGCCCACCCCTACCGCCGCATCTTTCCGACCTATATGACAGAAAAGAGACTTTCACCCGCGCCCCGGCCGATCTCATTGCGATCGAAACACTGGTGCGGAATTTTGCGAACAGGAACAAAAATGCCTGAACAGGTTTCCATTACCACGCTGCCTTCCGGCCTTGTTGTGCTCACCGAGCGCATGGAACGGGTGGAGACAGTGTCTTTCGGCGCTTATGTGGGCGCTGGCACCCGCCACGAAACCGCCGCCGAGAACGGCGTGGCGCATTTTCTGGAACACATGGCCTTCAAGGGCACGGAGCGGCGCTCCGCCGCGGATATCGCCGAGGCGATCGAGAATGTCGGCGGGCATATCAACGCCTATACCTCCCGCGAGCAGACGGCTTATTATGTGAAGCTGTTGAAGGAAGATCTGGCCCTGGGGGCGGACATCATCGGCGATATTCTCTGCCATTCCAGCTTTGAGCCGGAAGAGCTGGAGCGCGAACGGGGCGTGATATTGCAGGAGATCGGCCAAGCGAACGACACGCCGGACGACATTATTTTCGATCATTTCCAGACCGCCGCCTATCCCAGCCAGCCGATGGGCCGGCCGGTGCTGGGCACCGAGCAGATTATCCGCGGCATGAAACGCGAGGCGCTGCCAGGCTTTATGAGCCAGCATTACACGCCGGATAATATGGTGATCGCGGCTTCGGGCAATTTGTATCACGAGCAGGTGGTGGAGCTGGCGGCGAAGCATTTTGCTGATCTGTCCCATGCCGAGCGCCACGCGCCGATGGCCGCCGATTATATGGGCGGTGAATATCGGGAGCTGCGGGATTTGGACCAGGCGCATATCGTGCTGGGCTTTAATTCCCCCGGTTATGGCGAGGCGGATTATTACCCGGCCATGCTGCTTTCCACTCTGCTGGGGGGTGGGATGTCTTCCCGGCTGTTCCAGGAAATCCGGGAGAAGCGGGGGTTGGTTTATTCCATCTAT
>JAKBCD010000012.1 GCA_021808205.1 Pseudomonadota bacterium
ACGGGAAGCAGAAACTTGCGAACAGACATGATACGGCCCCTTACCGGATAAGAGCGATGCAACGCATTCTGCACCCGCCCCCGGAAAAGGCAAAATCATAACATGTCGCGCAGGCGAAACCAGCTGGTGGCAAGCAGCAAGGCCGGGGTGCGCAGCAGCGCGCCGCCGGGGAAACGCGCATGGGGGATGCGGGCAAACACATCAAACCGCGCGGATTGCCCGGCCACAACCTCCGCCGCAAGCTTGCCCGCCAGGCCGGTGAGCGCCAGCCCATGGCCAGAGAAACCTTGCAAAAAGAGAATATTCTCCGCCAGCTTGCCAAAATGCGGCGCGCGGTTGCGCGTGATGTCCACAAATCCGCCCCAGGCGAATTCCACCTTGGCATTTTTGAGTTGCGGAAACACCGCCACGGCGCGCTTGAGCATCGCGGCACCCAGATTGGGCGGCGGCAACTTGGAATAAGACACACGCCCGCCGAACAACATGCGCTCATCCGCCGAGCGGCGGAAATAATCCAGCACGAAATTCATGTCTGCCACCGCCTCGTTGCCGGGAATGAGACCCGGTATATCCGCGCGCGGCTCCGTGGCCATGATGTAGGTGCCGACGGGCATGATATAGCCGTTAAGCTGCCGCTCCAGCCCGCTGAGATAAGCCCCGCCGGCAATGATGAGGAATTTCGCACGGATTTTATGCCGCCCCACATGCAGCGTAACGCGCTGCCCGTGCTCCACGCGGGCAACGGGTGACTGCGCGAAAATGCGCGCCCCCGCCGCCTGCGCCGCCTTGGCCAGGCCCAGCGTGTAATTGAGCGGGTGGATATGCCCGGCCAGCTTATCCTCCAACGCCGCGATATAGCGCGGGCTGGCAAGCCGCGCGCGCAGCTCGGCCCCTTCCAGCAGCCGCCCCACCGGCGCGCCGAGCCTTGCCAGCTCTTCCTGCTCTTGCTTCAGCTCATGCACCTGGCGCGGCTTTAAAGCCGCGTGCAGGTAGCCCACATGCGGGTCGCACGGGATGGCATGGCGCTGGATGCGCGCGTGCAGCAAATCCACCGCCTCCACCGACATATCCCACAGTTTTTTCGCCTCGACCGGGCCAACAAGCTTCGCGAGCTTGTGCATGGAGGCGCTGAAGCCCGCCAGCGCCTGCCCGCCATTGCGGCCTGATGCGCCCCAGCCGATCTCCTGCGCTTCCAGCAGCACGGGGGTGTAGCCTTGCTCCGCCAGATGCAATGCCGCGGAGACGCCAGAGATGCCGCCGCCGACAATCGCTACATCGGTTTCAATATCCGCACCCAGCACGGGCGCGGAAAATTCCACGCGCCGCGTGGCCTGATAGTAATTATTCAGCATGGGCGCTTAAACGTTCAACAGCAGATGTTCACGTTCCCAGGAGGAAATAACGCGCAGATAGGTTTCATATTCCAGCCGTTTCACCGCAACCAGAACATCAACCAGCTTGTCGCCCAGCACATCGCGGATGGGTTGTGATGCATCCATCAGGTCCAGCGCATGGGAAAGCTCGCGCGGCAGCGTGTACTCGCCCGTGTAGGCAGAGCCAATTTGTTCAGGCGGCGCTTCCAACTTCTCGATCATGCCGAGATAGCCGCAGGCCAGTGTGGCGGCGAAGGCGAGGTAGGGATTGGCATCCGCCCCCGGCACGCGGTTTTCCACCCGCATGGCCGCCGCATCGCCAAAGGGCACACGCAGGCCGCAGGTGCGGTTGTCGTACCCCCATTGCAGATTGATCGGCGCATTGGAAAACCGCGTGAGCCGGCGATAGGAATTCACATTCGGCGCGAAAATGGGCATTACCGCCGGAATGTATTTTTGCAAGCCCGCCAGATAGGATTTGAACAGCTTGCTGGCCTTGCCATCCGCCCCGGCGAAAAGATTCTTACCCGTTTTCGGGTCCACGATGCTCTGGTGAACATGCATGGCACTGCCTGGCTCGCCGCCCATCGGCTTGGCCATGAAGGTGGCGTAGATGTTGTGGCGCAACGCCACCTCGCGCACCGTGCGCTTGAACAGAAACACCTGGTCCGCCCGGTGCAGCGGGTCGCCATGCAGCAGGTTGATCTCCACCTGTGCCGCGCCTTCTTCATGGATCAGCGTGTCGAGATCCATCTCCTGCATGTCGCAGAAATCATACATTTCCTCGAACAGCGGGTCGAACTCGTTCACCGCGTCGATGGAATAGGCCTGGCGTCCGGTTTCCTGGCGGCCGGAGCGGCCAACGGGCGGTGTGAGCGGATAATCAGGGTCGGTATTGCGGCCGACGAGGTAGAACTCCAGCTCCGGCGCCAGTACCGGCTGCCAGCCCTTGGCCTCGTAGAGCTTCAACACGCGTTGCAGAACCTGCCGGGGGGCGATGGGCACCGGGGTGCCGTTCGCGTACTGGCAATCATGAATAATCTGCGCGGTGGGCTCATGCGCCCAGGGCACGAGACGCACGGTGGAAGCATCCGGGATCAGTTTGATGTCGATGATCGCGGGGTCGGTCAGCTTGTCTGTCGGGTCGTCAGGGTATTCGCCGGTGACGGACTGGATAAAGATGGCCTCCGGCAGGCGCGGCGCGCCGCCTTTCAGGAATTTTTCCGCCGGCATGATCTTGCCGCGCGGAATGCCGGTGATATCTGGCACCAGGCATTCAACCTCGGTGATGCGATGTTCTTCGAACCAGTCTTTCAGATCGATCTTGCTGTTCATATGGCCCCCATTGCGGAAGACGCGGCGCCCGCAGGCGCGCTTTCGCGGATGATTTCAGAATTAGGCAGCTTGGCCGGGATTACAAAAAACCCGGGAGGAGGCCACGGCCCTGGCGCGCGCCAGAAGAACGGCATCAGCCCGCGCCTGCCTCCAAAATTCCGAAACGGGTTATTTTTGTACGGCCGGGGATACCACAGCACGCAAATCCTCAATCCTTAGTTGGCGCCTCAGTCTCGCTTAATAGCCCGAGATGCGTCAAGAATATTCGCAAGATACCCCGTTATTCTGCCACTTTTTATTGCAGACCTAAGCATTTTAAGCGAATATCGTTGAATATCCTAAACGCGTGGATGGAACGTCATGTCACTGGCCCTGCAGGGTGTACAAATGTCTGACGATATCGGCAGCCGGTTGAAGCTGGTGCGCCAGATATTCGGGCTGACCCAGCGGGAACTCGCCCGCCGGGCCGGGGTGACCAATGGCGCGATTTCGCTGATCGAGCAGAACCGGGTCAGCCCGTCCATCTCCTCGCTGAAAAAAATCCTCGACGGCATCCCGCTCTCGCTCGCCGATTTTTTTACCTTGAACTTCTCCCCCTCGGACGAGGTGTTTTTCACCGCCGAGGAACTGACCGAGATCGCGCATCTACCGGAAATCTCGATGCGGCTGGTTGGCCGCCGCGCGAAAGGCCGGGCGCTGGGTATGCTGCGGGAGGTTTACCAGCCCGGCGCCGATACCGGCGACACCATGCTGCGCCATGAGGGCGAGGAATGCGGCATCGTCGTCTCGGGCAGCCTCACGGTTACGGTGGGCGTGCAGGAGCGGGTTCTGAACCCCGGCGATGCCTATTATTTCCGCTCGGACATTCCGCACCGCTTCCGCAACCAGGGGGCAGAGCCTTGCGTGCTGATCAGCGCCAACTCTCCGCCGACGTTCTGATGAACCTCACCGGCGGATGCCTGTGTGGCGCCGTTGCCTACCGGCTGGATTATGAACCCGGCGACGTGGCGGATGTGTGCTTCTGCCGGGAATGCCGCAAGGCGAGCGGTGCCGCCGCCCTGCCCTGGGTGCAGGTGCCGCCGGCCCGCTTTGCCGTTACCAGGGGCGCGGCCAAGGGCTATGCTTCCTCCCCCGGCGCCAGGCGCTGGTTCTGCGGCGATTGCGGCACGCCGCTTTACATGACCGACGCGCAAGGGCGATCTGTGGGGGTGACGCTGGGGTCTTTGGATAATCCAGAGGCCATCCGCCCGACCACCCAGGGCTGGGTGTGCGAGCGGGTTTCCTGGCAGGCGCTGGACGAAACCCTGCCCGCCTACGAGAAAGCCCCGCCTTACGATTTATAGCGTTTGGCTTTGTAGAGCTGCCAAAGCCCCAGCAGCACCGGCGCCGCCAGCGCCAGGGCGGCAACGTTCCAGGTGATGAAATCCAGGTTCTGCGGGCCTTCAATGACAAAATCCACTAGCGCCAGCGCCGCCAGACCGGTGGCGGACAAGGCTTCCTCCCACCCCAGGCTCGGGTGGTCATGGGTCCAGAGCCGCAGCACGGAGGCCATCACCGGGACGATGAACACCGCCATCGGCGCGTCGCGGTAGCGGCCATCGAACACCAGCAGAGCCTCGAACACACAAGCCGAGGCCAGGAACAGGAACCAGAGTGAGCCGTAATCAAACCAGAAACGCCCGCGCCGCAGCCGGGCCAGAACCTCTGCCCCGGTGCGGGTGAAGGCGGGCGGGCGGGCGGCCAGAAACGCCGCCGCGCGCCTGATGGCGGCAAAGGCCAGCAGCGCCTGCAAAGGCAGGTTCACCAGCGCATCCAGCCGCAGCCAGTTGTCGTACAACATGGGCAGCGTACCCATGCAGGCCAGCGCGAAGCCATTGCCCAGCGCGAAGGCCGGCACCGCCAGGCGCAGGTTGCGAAAGCCGGTGGATGCGAAAAGCAGGCACCCGGCCAGCGCCCCCAGCCCCGCATACCAGGGCCAGGAGGGATGCTCCACCACCGGGCCGTTCAGCGGGAATTTCTGCACCCTATTGGCGTTCCAGATGCCCCAATTGGCACCGGCCACGCCTTCGTCCTCATATTTCCAATTCTGGTCGAAGGCTTCGATGAGGTTGTAATCCACCCCTTCCTTATCCGCGAGGGTGACGAAGCGCCGCAGGAACACCGCCTCGTTCACGCGGGAGGGGGCTGCCGGGCCACGCCAGCGCCCGCGCGAGGGCCAGCCCGTCTCGCCGATGGAGATCTGCTTGCCCGGGAACATCTTTTTGAATTTTTCCGTGGTGGCGCCGATTTCGGCCAGCGCGCCATCAACGGAAAGCGGCGTGTTCTCCCAATAGGGGAGGAAATGGATCATCACGATATCCACATGCGGCGCCACCTGTGGAAACTGCGCCCAGAAATCGGTCACGTCCGCATAGGCCACCGGCTGCTTCACCCGGGCGCGGACGTAGTCGATGTCCTTGATCAGGTCATTCACCGAAAGATCCCGCCGCAACAGCACCTCGTTGCCCACCACCACACGCGTGACGGTGTGCGGGTAGGCATTGGCCTCGGCGATGCCAGCCTGCATCTCCTCGGCATTATGCGCTGTATCTGAGCCCAGCCAGATGCCGAGCCACAGCTTCAGCCCGGCTTTTTTGGCCAGGCCCGCAATGTCTGTACCCGCCTTGATGCGCGCCATGGTTTCGGGCAGCGTTCCCTCGATGGCGGCATAGGTGCGAATGCCGTTCGCCTGCCCCTTGATGAGTTCCAGATCCTTGGAAATCTGCGCCGGGGTGGGAAAAGTTTTCTCCATCGGCGTTTGCCAAGCCTGATAGGGCGCATAAGACAGGGAGTTGAACTTGCCCGCGGGCATGGTCACATCACCCGCCTGGGGTTGATTCGGCCCCCGCCACAAAAATAAGGTGAGCAGGCTGAGCAGCACGCAGGCGAAAAGACCTTTGATCATGCCCACTGGCTTAGCCAACGGGCCCGAATTGGAAAAGAGAGATGACAGACCAGACGAGCGATAAGGACCTGATTTCCATTCTCACCGGCACCAGGCGCATCGCGCTGGTTGGCGCCTCCAACAAGCCGGACCGGCCCTCTTACGGGGTGATGCAGTATCTGCTCCGGCATGGCTACGAGGTTGTGCCGGTAAATCCGGCCCTGGCGGGGCAGGAGATTCACGGCCAAACGGTGGTGGCAACATTGGCGCAGGCAGGCCCGTTCGACATGCTGGAGCTGTTCCGCCGCCCCACCGAGGTGCTGGAGCCCGTGCAAGAGGCGATCAAGCTGGGTGCTAAAACCATATGGATGCAGCTTGGCGTGGTAAATGAAGAGGCCGCCCAGCTGGCGCGGGATGCCGGTTTGGCGGTGGTGATGGACCGCTGCCCGGCGATAGAGCTGCCGCGCTTAGGCATTGGCAGCACAGCCCACTGATTCGATTTACAAATACCGACGGAAACTGCCAGGTGGCCGTGCCTGCTTTCGCACGGCCACGCCTGGTTGCACTGAAAAACCGGCGGAACGGGTGAAGTCCGCGATTAACTGCACGTGTCGTTAGGGCCAGCCTGCCAGAACTTGCACCATCCATGCGGGCTGATGGCACCCCCGATCATGGTACAATGCCCAGGATCGCCGGGGATGAACATACAACAAGCGGCACATTGCTCCCCACTGTGTGGGGTGTCCTGGTAAGCGGCCTGTTTCTTGGACATCATGGCCATCGCCGCAGCCGGGCGCAGAACCACGAAATTGAACACCGTGGCCGAAAAAGCGGCAAGAGCCCCACGCTTAAGCAGAATACGACGGGTGGACATAATGCGACCTCAGGTAAACAACGACCAGGAGTTTCATAACCTTACTACGTTAGAACGTAGATATCCTCCTGCGTCAATATACCTTCTCTTCTGTTACCATTGAGAAACCGAAGGAAACCTAGGGCAACCCATCCCCTGAGGGGGGGCCGGCGCACAAACAAGGGCTTTTACGCGATTGGCACGGGCATTTAACCGCAGCATCTCGGAAATTCTTCCCGGAAGCTTTTATCACCGGTTACAGTCAGGCCGCAAAGCTACAAAAGAAGGGAGACTATTTGGAAGCCTGCTTGCAATCTCGCCGTGCGGTCATCGCCTTCCTGGAGGAAGACACCGTCAACGCCTATTTTCAACTCTTAAACTTTTAACCCAGCAGGTGAGGCGAACCATCCGTTAGTTCAGGCAGCCAAATCTCTCAAATCATTTGACGACGACAGGGTGGTTACATGCGGCCCCCCTCGAACCCGGTTAGGACATTGACCGCATTGATACCGATTTCCGCCACGGCGTAGCCGCCTTCCATGATGAACAAGGTAGGCTTGTCCAGACTGGCAATGCGTTGGCCGGCCCGCGTGAAGTCGTCGCTGCCGAGTTGGAAATGCGAAATAGGATCTTCCTTATAGGCGTCAACGCCCAGTGATACCACGACGGCATCGGGGTTGTAGGCAACGATGCGCCGTAACCCCACCTCCAGCGCGGCGGACCATTCCGGCCAACTAGTGCCCCAGCGCATGGGGAGGTTGAGGTTAAACCCCTCTCCCGGTCCGGCACCCAGTTCATCCTCGAAGCCAAGCAGGTAAGGATATTCCTCGTCCGGATGACCATGCAGGGAGACGAAGAGGACGTCGTCGCGCTGATAGAAGATTTGCTGCGTACCATTGCCATGATGATAATCGATATCGAGGATAGCGATGCGTTTGGCTCCGTCATCCAGCAGTTTTTGCGTGGCGATGGCAGCATTGTTAAGGAAGCAATAGCCTCCAAAATAGTCGGCACCGGCATGATGGCCAGGCGGACGGCAGAGCGAAAATGCCGCGCTGGCGCCGCTGGTGATGAGGGCTGCACCGGTAAGGGCAACGTCTACCGAAGATTTGATCGCCTGCCACGATGTTTTGGTGATGGGGGTGCCGCAATCGAAGCTGTAATAGGCAAGCCGCCCATCCAGGCTGGTGGGAACACGGTTTGCGCGCATGCTGCCTGACCTCCAGGTATAGGGATAGGCGGCGCCGCTGCGTCCCATCCTCTCCCATTCGACCGAGGCGGTTTGCAACAGGGACACCATGCCATCGTCGTGAATCCGCGTGATGGCGCCTAATGGAAATTGATCTGGCGGAGAAACATCGCCAAGGCCAATCTGCCTAATGCGAGAGAGAACAAGTTCAGCACGTTCGGGTTTCTCAAAGGCGGGGACAAATTCGCCGAAGAGCAATTCACCGGGGCTGTGATGCAGGAGATGATCCTGACTGTAAATGGTTTTCATAGCTGCGGCTCCGCTTGGGCTTAGAGATCCGTGGTGGCACAGATGTAACTTTTAAGAATTCTTGGGGAGAGAACATGCCAGATGATTGTGGTACCTTTGGCGATGATCCAGGAATCACCAGCGCCGTAAGTTTCGCTTTGGCCGGTCGACACATCGGTGAGACGAAGTTCGCCTTCGAGCAAGGTGGCGTGCTCGTGAAACGGATACGTGACACGGTAGCGGCCATGGCTGGCTGCATAGAAGCCGCCGGAGACAGGAGTTTCCAGCGTGCCGAAGAGCAGTTTGCCGGACACCTGCATTGGGCCGTCCAGTGTTTCCGCACCAATATCTTCCGGTCGCCCCCAAACGTCGAGCGTGGGAACGGCGGAGCCAAGTTTAAAGGCGAGCATGGTGTGATCCTTTGGTCAGGCGTTGAGTAGTTGGGCAATTTCACGGCGGAACGGCAAGGTGCCGTCCGGCAGGGGGGGAGCATCCAGCTCTTCAGCATAGCGATGGCCGGCATAGACCGCATGGGCGATGGTGGCAGGGGCAAGGGCGTCGCCGATCGTTGTCACCGATTCGATTCCAGAATCAGCGAACTCTTCGCTTCTGGCTTCGAGAGCGAGACGCAGCGAATCATTGGGCAGACGCGCCGTAATCAGGATGACGGCATCCACCTCGACACGCTCCTCACGCCCCGTAAAGGCACATGACAAGGTGACATGATCTCGAGAAATATGAGATATAACCTTGAAAGATTTTATGGACACGCTCTTTTCCAGCATGCGCCTCTGGATGAAATGCTGCTCCATGGTGTTGCGCGTCCAGGTCGAGGCTTCAGAGGCAGGGGTGGCATAGATGGTGTCGTAGCCCCGTTCCGCCAGAAGTTCCGCCATTACGCCGCCCATGTAATAATGGTCGTCGTCCCAGACCAGTACTCGTTTTCCGGCTGGCAGGCACCCTTGCATGATGTCGCTTGGAGACAGCACCTCCATGCCTTCGGCAATGGCAATGGGCCTTGTATGGTGATGGCCCACGCCGTCGCGCCGCCAGGTGGCACCGGTGGCAAGCAGGATACGGGGAAAGCCGAACTCCAGCGCATTCCCGGCCGTTAGCCGACTGTCGAAATAAATCTGCACATTGGGAAGCTGGCGAAGCTGCATGTCGCGATAGTCGCGCACGCGAATCCAGGCGGCGAGGCCAGGGAGTTTCGCTTCCTGCGCAACGCGGCCGCCAAGCTCGGTCGTGGCCTCAGCCAGGGCGACATCATAGCCGCGCTTGCCCAAAGCATGCGCCGCTTCCAACCCTGCAGGGCCGGCGCCGATAATGAGAATGGATTTGTCACTAGCCTTGGCTTTGATGCGCTCCGGATGCCAGCCTTTACGCCACTCCTCGCCCATGGTGGGATTCTGGGTACAGCGCAACGGCGATTGCGTGAAATCGCCCGAGACGCAGATATTGCAACCGATACATTCGCGGATATCGTCGAGCCGGCCTTCGGAGAGCTTGTTGGGCAGAAAAGGATCGGCAATGGAAGGACGCGCCGCGCCGATAAGGTCTAGCACGCCTTTGCGCACCAGGCTCGCCATGCGGTCCACCGAGGTATAACGCCCGACCCCAACCACAGGCTTGCTGGTGAGCCGCCTGATATTGCTGATGAAAGGCTCCTGCACACCCTCCTCGGCAAAGCGGGAGGTCTGGCTGTCATTCTCCCAGCCCGCCAGCGTCACGTCCCACAAATCGGGCAAATCAGCCATCAGGCCGATCATGTCCTCAACTTCTTCCTTGTAGAGACCACCTTCGCCGATCAACTCATCAACCGAAATGCGTACCGGAATAGCGCAAGTGTCGCCGACCGCTTCTTTGCTATCCTCGGTGATTTCACGCAGAAGGCGGATGCGGTTCTCCAGGCTGCCACCATATTCATCAGTGCGGTCGTTATAGCGGCGCGACAGGAAATGATGGAGAAAGCCGAGCGCGTGGGCGGCATACACATAAATGAGATCGAACCCAGCGCGCTTGGCGCGGTGCACAGCCTGCAGATGCCATTTACGGATATTGACGATGTCGGTCTTGTCCATCCGGCGGGTCTGCACCGGGTCGTAGGTGAAGGTCGCGACGGGCAATGAGGCGGGGCCCATGGGTACTTCACGCGAATAAAGGTTGGAACCGTTCATGCCGTTATAGGCGAGCTCGATGCCAGCCAGGCTGCCATGGGCATGGATTTTGTCTGCCATTTTGGCGAGCGAGGGAATATCGCGATCATCCCACAACCGGAGCTCGATGAACGGGGTGATATCGGACGAGTAATGCATCTCAACCTGCTCGGTGCAGACCACTGCCCACCCACCCTCGGCCTTGATGCCGCGCATTTCGGCCAGGGCGGAAGGATCTCGATAGCCCATGCCGTTGCAATGCGGCACCTGGTAGAAGCGATTGCGGGCCGTGACGGGGCCGATTTTCACCGGCTCGAAAAGAATATCGTGCGAAGGATGGCGGGCCATGCGACGGCTCCTGTTAGGTGGTATATTTGATCCAAACGGTCTTCAACGCCGTGAATTTATCCAGGGCATGCAACGAAAGATCTCGGCCAAACCCTGACTGGCCCATGCCGCCAAAGGGCGTCTGCGGGCTGAGTGCATCCACCGTGTTCACCGAGACCGTACCCACGCGCAGGCTGTCCGAAACACGCAAGGCGCGATCCAGATCGGCCGTCCAGACCGAGGCAGCAAGCCCATAAACACTGTCATTGGCAAGGCGAATGGCGTCTTCCTCTGTATCAAAGGGAATGATCGACAGCACAGGACCGAAAATCTCGTCACGCGCCAGGCTGGAGCCAGGATCGACATTGTCAAAAATCGTTGGCTGCATGAAGGCGCCGCGAGGATGGAGCGGCACACGGGCGCCGCCGGTTACGAGCCGGGCAGAGGGCGGCGCGGCCTCGACAAAGCGCATGACATGATCGAGATGGGCATGGTCCACGAGCGCCCCCATGCGGCTCGCGGGGTCCAGCGGGTCGCCGGGCTGCATGGTCGCGGCGATGGCGGCGAGACGCTCCACAAACTCGGCCTGGATACGGCGTTCAACGAGCAGGCGCGCATTGGCGGAACAAACCTGCCCGGCATTAAAGAAAATCCCAAAGGCGGCCATCCGCGCCGCTTCGTCGAGATCCTTGGCGTCAGCGAAAACGAGGTTGGGGCTCTTGCCTCCAAGCTCTAGCCAAACCTGCTTGAGATTGGACTGGCCGGAATATTCCATCAGCGCGCGGCCGGTGCGGGTGGAGCCGGTAAAAGCGAGGCAGTCAACATCCTGGTGCAATGCAAGAGCCTTGCCCGCCTGGTGACCAAAGCCGGTGACGACGTTCAGTACACCGTCCGGCAGCCCGGCCTCGCGCGCCAGCTCGGCCAAGCGCAGAGCGGAAAAGGGCGAGCGTTCGGACGGCTTCAGCACCACGCAATTGCCTGCAGCGAGAGCCGGGGCACATTTCCATGCCGCCATGTCGAACGGAAAGTTCCATGGCACGATGGCGCCGACAACGCCCAAGGGAACACGGCGGACAAGAGCGAGGTTGCCAGGACCGACGGGGGCGACCTCTTCGGCGATCTTGTCCAGCGCCTCGGCATAATAGCGCCAGACGGCCGCAGCGCCAGGGATATCGATGGTCGCGGCTTCTTCAACCGGCTTGCCCATATCCAAACTTTCCATCGCCGCCAGCTCGGCGGTATGGCGCTCGATGAGTTCGGCCAGACGCAGCAGAATAATGCGGCGCTCAGCCATAGACTTGCCAGACCAGCGCCGGTCTTCGAAGGCCGCACGGGCAACGCAGACGGCGCGGTCTATGTCCGCCGCGCTGCCCATTGCAACGTGCCCCAGCACCTCGCCTGTGGCAGGATTGGCTTTGGCAAAGCTGGCGCCATCAGCAGCAGGTACAAACACACCGTCGATAAAAAGCTGATCGCGCATGGTGAGGGATGCGGCGAAACGCTGCCACTCGGAGCAAGATTTTAGAGGCATGGCGCAGTCCTTCATTCCACCACGGCGGGAAGAATAACACCTTCCACGCAGTAGCGCCCGGGGCGAAAAAACAAGATACCTGCCAACAATGTACCAACACCGACAATGATGGTGGTGGTATTAAATGTGGTGATGGCATAGATGCCTGTGCCAATGAGGGCAACGGCGCTCAGCCCTGGAAAGAGCGAGAAGGCAAACCAGCGCCTCCAGGATTCCCGATAAGCGTCGCGATAAATCCAGGCGGATACCAGTCCCGCCATGCCGAAATAGTAAGAAACCTGCAAGCCCGACGCGGTGACGCCATCACTCAATATGGCGCTGACTGAGGGCATGAAGCCGGTCAGCAGGATACCGGCCAGACCGGCGCCAATGAGCCAATAGGTGGCTTGCAGCGGGCTTTGAGTTTTGGCGCTGACCTTGCCGAGATAATGGGGCAGTGCCCCGTCGCGGCCCATGGCGAAAAGGGTGCGGGTAACTTGCAACATGCCTGTCTGCACCGTCGCGGCG
>JAKBCD010000013.1 GCA_021808205.1 Pseudomonadota bacterium
CGGGTTTCTGGAGCGCGATGGTTCCGGGCTCGTTCGCGATGCAAACGAACCTGAAGGCTGAATCGCCCGCTCCTTACGATTGCTCTGGAAAGCCGGGCGCGAAGCGCATCCTGGTTCAGCTTCGCGGCTGAAAGCCGGGATGGCCTGTGCGCCAGAGGGTGAAGGCCATGAGATCGGTGGTTTCCTGAACACGCTGGGCGCGGGTTGAACCAAAACCGTGCCCGGCATCGGCCTCCACCCGCAGCAGCACGGGATTTTGGCTGGCGGTGGCGGCCTGCAGCCGCGCGGTCATCTTGGTGGCTTCCCAGGGCGAGACGCGCGGGTCGTGCAGCCCGGTGGTCAGCAGCACGGAAGGGTAATCCACCCCGTCATGCACATGCTGATAGGAATCCATTGCGAGCAGATCGTGAAAGCCGCGCTCGGTTTTGACGCTGCCAAATTCAGGGATGTTGGGCGGGCCGTTGGGGGAGAACTCGCTGCGCAGCGGATTTGAAACACCCACCATGGAAATGACCACGGCGGCAAGTGCTGGCCGTTCCGTCAGCAGCCGTCCCACGGTGATTCCGCCGGCCGAGCCGCCGATAACGCCGATGCTGCGGTGCGAGGTGTAGCCGAGATTGATGAGGTGCAAGGCGCAGTCCTCGGCATCCTGCCAGCTGTGATATTTGGTGGCCTTCTGCCCGGCGAGATGCCAGTCCTCGCCCATTTCGCCGCCGCCGCGCACATGCGCCACGGCGAACACCGCCCCTTCATCCAGAAACGGCAGCCAGCGGGCCATGAAATCAGGGTCCAGCGAGATGCCGTAGGCGCCATAGGCTTCCATCAGCAATGTGGCGGTGCCGTTGCGCTGCAGCCCCTTGCGGTAGATTATGGAGAGCGGCACCCGCGCGCCGTCCCGCGCCGGGGCGAGGATTTCCTCCGAGATATAGGGCGAGACGTCGATATCCGGCTGCGGGGCAAGGCCGGTTTGGCTCACTTGGCCATTGGCATGGGCCTGGCAGATGGTCGCGGGGCGAACCCAGCCTTGCAGCTGAAACCAGGCGCCCTGGTGTTGCGTGTCGGCGTAGAAACTGTCCTCGTCTATGGCGCCGGCAAAGGGCAATGGCAGGGCGGTGAGCTTGCCGTCCAGGCCCAACCGGCGCAGCCCTCCCAGCCCGGCATTGTAGTCCAGCAGGTAAATGCCGTCTTGCGCGGCGGCGAGAGTGCGGATGATGGCGCGGCTCTGCGGCACCGCCAGCTTCGCGTCGGATATTTGCGGCCTGGCGGCGGTAACCTTCACCACGCGGTAATGCGGCGCGTGTTTATGGGTGAGCAGGAAAATCTCCGCGCCGCGCACGGTGAAATCCGTCACCTGATCCGCCGGGGCGCAGATGCGCGTCCAGATTGGCTGATCCGCCAGGGTGGCGCGCAGGCTGGCCACGAACAGCGAGACCTCGTTCTGCACGCCCGACGAGATTTCGGCGATGAGGATATCCGAGCCAGGGGTGGTGAAAATCGCGGGTTCGTCGATGGGGGTGAGGGGAATGCCGGTTTGGATGCCAGGGCCGATCAGGCGTTTATCCGCGGCCGGGTCCTGACCCAGAAGATGCAGGCAGGCGCTGGAGTTTTCCTCGTAATGCAGGCTGTCTGCCGGGACGTCCTGAAAGCGGTTGTAGAAGAAGCCCGTGCCATCCGGCAGCCAGCTTGGCGAGGCGTCGTCTGTGCGGGTGATGGCGAGCGGCGAGACTTTGCCGGTAGCGGTTGCCAGCACATGCAGCACGGAATGTTCTGAGCCACCCTGAGAGATGCCGAAGGCAACGGCGGCGCCATCCGGCGAAGCTGCCCACCAATCCAGTGCGGCATGGGTGCCAGGGGCGGAGAACTGCGCGGGGTCGATGAGCAGCCGGTCGGCGGTGGTGAGATTGTTGCGCACGTAAAGCTGGCTGTTGGCAGCACCTGGCGGGCGGCGCTGGGTGAAGATGAGATCCCCCGCGATTTGCAATGAATCGACGAGGGTGACGGATTCTGAGTTTTTGGCGATGGCGGCGGCCAGCTTGCCCCGGCCGGGAATTTTTCCCAGCACGGCATTGGCATAATCACCCTCTGCCTGGACATAGGCGCGCCATTCGGCGTCCTCCGATTCCATCCAGCGGTATTGGTCGGTGACGAGCTGGCCGTAAAGCATCTCATGCACCGGCCGGATGGGCGCTGTGGGCGGGCCATTGCCGATGCGGATGGGCCGGGGGCTTATGTATCTGCCAGCGGCACCCGCAGTACCGCAGGCCACAACAGCGGTGGAGGCGGCAAGCAGCGCGCGGCGGGAAAGGCAGGGCATATTCGGCTCCAGTCTGGCGGCGGCATCATCGCCCTGAGATTGCGAGCGTCAAGCCCAGGGCAAGGCGGGGTTTGTTTAAGCGTCCTCCACCAGTTCCACCCCCGGCACCAGCTTGGCGGCCTGGGCCAGGCGCGGGGAGACGTTGAAACCGCCGGGCAAGCGCATTTCCAGCCGGTTTGGAGCGCCGGTTTTGGGCACCAGGATGATGCACCCCTTGCCGCGGCCCTCGCGCTCGAACAACGCCTTAAGCGAAGGAATAGCCTCCTCTCGGTCCAGCCAGATTTTCAAACCCGCGCCGGCGTTGCGCGCGGCATCGTCCAGCAGGGTAACATCCGTGGCGGTGATGCGCAGCGATTCGCCATCCATTTTCGCATCGGCCGTCACCAGCAGGGCGGTGCCTTCGGCCAGGATCTCGCGGGAGCGGTTAAGCACCTCCGAGAAAAGCGTCACCTCGAAGCTGCCCAGCATGTCCGACAATGTGAGCCACATCATGCGGCTGCCGGTGCGGGTGATGCGCTCTTTCTTGGCACTCACGGTGCCCGCGAGCTTGAGCCGTGTGGCGCCGGCTTCGGCCTTGCGCAGGATGGCGGCCGAGGCGGTGACATCCAGCCGCTTTAGCGCCTGGGCGTACATGTCGAGCGGGTGGGCGGAGATGTGAAAACCGATGGCCTCCGCCTCGAAGGCGAGGCGGTCGCTCTCGGGCCAGTCCGGCCCGGCGGCCAGGCGAATTTTCTCCGGCCCGTTGCCGCCGAACAGGCCGATCTGCCCGCTTTCGCGCTCAGCCAGCCCAGCCTGGGCGGTACGCATGATAGCCTCGGCCGCGTTAAAAATACGCGCGCGGTTTTCCTCCAGGCATTCAAACGCGCCAGCTTTCGTCAGAATTTCGATCTGCGCGCGGGTGAGGGTTTTAGAGTCGATGCGGGCGGCAAAATCGTCGATGGATTTAAACGGTTCAGCGCCTCGGGCTCTGACCAGCTCTTCCATGGCCCCCAGGCCGACGCGCTTGATGGCGCCGAGCGCGAAGCGGATGGCGTAAGAGCCGTCCTCCTGCAACTCCACTTCGAAATCCGCACCGGATTTATTGACGTCGGGCGGCAGCACCTTGATGCCGCCGCGCATGGCATCGGCACGCAGCAGGGCCAGCTTGTCGGTATTGGCTATGGAGAGCGACATGCAGGCGGCAAGAAACGCCACCGGATGATTGGCGCGCAAGTAAGCGGTTTGGTAGGAGACCAGCGCATAGGCGGCGGCGTGGGATTTGTTGAAGCCGTAATCGGCGAATTTCGCCATCAAATCGAAAATCTCGTTGGCTTTTTCGCTGGTGAAGCCTTTTTCCAGGGCGCCTTTCAGGAAAATTTCGCGCTGCGTATCCATCTCCGCGCGGATTTTCTTGCCCATCGCGCGGCGCAGCAGGTCGGCGCCCGCGAGCGTATAGCCCGCCATCACCTGGGCAATCTGCATCACCTGTTCCTGGTAGACGATAATGCCGTTGGTTTCTTCCAAAATGTGATGGATGGAGGGGTCCGGCGCTTCCCATTTGGCGCCGCGTTTGCGCTCGCAATAATCAGGGATGTTCGCCATCGGGCCGGGGCGGCAGAGCGCCTGGGCAGCGACGAGATCCTCGAACCTGTCAGGCCGCATCTGCACCAGCGCGCCACGAAATGTGTTGGTCTCGAACGTGAACACGCCGGCGGTGTCACCCCGGCTGATCATCTCGTAAGTCTTGCTGTCATCCAGAGGGATTTTCGAGATATCCAGCGTGATGCCCTGGCGGCTGAGGAATTTCAGGGCGCGGTCGATGATGGTGAGGGTGGTGAGGCCGAGAAAGTCGAACTTCACGAGGCCGACTTGCTCGACATATTTCATCGAATACTGGGTGACGAGAAGTTCCGAGCGCGGGTCTTTATAAAGCGGCACCAGCTTCACCAGCTCGCGGTCGCCGATGACCACGCCTGCCGCGTGGGTGGAGGCGTGGCGGTAGAGGCCCTCGATCTGCTGGGCGATTTCCAAAAGCCGCGCCAGCCCCTCATCAGAATCGCGCAACTCGCGGAGTTTGGCTTCGCCCTCTATGGCTTCCTTGAGCGTAACGGGCTTGGCCGGGTTGTTGGGAATCAGCTCGGCCACTTTGTTCACCTGGCCATAGGGCAGGCCCAGCACACGGCCGACATCACGCACCGCCGCACGGGCTTGCAGCTTGCCGAAGGTGATGATCTGCGCCACCTGGTCCGAACCGTATTCGCGCACCACGTATTTGATGACTTCGTCGCGGCGTTCCTGGCAGAAATCTATATCGAAATCCGGCATGGACACGCGTTCGGGGTTCAAAAACCGCTCGAACAGCAGAGCGTAGCGCAGCGGGTTGAGGTCGGTGATGCGCAAGGCCCACGCCACCAGCGAGCCAGCTCCCGAGCCACGGCCGGGGCCGACGGGGATATGGTTATCCTTCGCCCATTGAATGAAATCCGCGACGATAAGGAAATACCCGGGAAAGCCCATCTGCACGATGATGGAGAGCTCGAAATCCAGCCGGTCCCAATATTCTTTTTGCGCGTCACCCTCGATGTTTTCGAAGGCAAGCCGCGCGCGTAAACCTTCCTCGGCCATGGCGCGCAGTGTTTCTGCTTCAGTCGCACCTTCCCGCACTTTTGGGCAGGTGGGCAGCAACGGCTTGCGGGTTGTGGTCATCACCGTGCAGCTTTGCGCGATGACGAGGGTATTGTCGCAGGCATCTGGCAGATCCGCGAAGAGTTCGCGCATCATCGCAGCGGGTTTGAACCAATGCTCAGGCGTGACGCGGCGGCGGTCTTTTTCCGCCAGCACGCGGCCTTCGGCGATGCAGAGCAGGGCGTCATGCGCCTCGTGCATCTCGCGTTTGGCGAAGAAGCATTCATTGGTGGCCACAATCGGCAGATCGAATGCCTCTGCCAGTTGCAGGAAGCCTGGTTCGGTGGCTTTCTCCACGGCCTCGCCATGGCGCTGGAGCTCGATGGCAATGCGGTTGGGGAAGGCGGTATTTAAGCTGGAGAGATAGGCTTTGGCTTCCTCCATTTGGCCTTCCGCCAATAGCCGGCCGATGGGGCCGTGCGCGCCGCCGGTGAGCAGAAACAGGCCGCCTGCGTATTCGCAAAGCTGTTCGCGGGTGATTTGCGGTTTAACGGCGTCGCTTGTGAGAAATGAGAGTGAGGTAAGGCGCTGGAGGTTGGCGTAACCTTCCTCATTTTGAGCCAGAGCCACCACGTAATCAGGCGCCAGGATGGTGCCGGGGCGGGCCAGGCCGAGCTGGCAGCCAATGATAGGCTGCACGCCGGATTTGGTGCAATATTGGGTGAATTCCAGCGTGCCGAACATGTTGGAGGTGTCGGTGATGGCCACGGCTGGCATGGCATCCGCCGCCGCCAGGGACGCGATTTTTTCGGGCTTGATGGCGCCTTCAGACAGTGAATAGGCAGAATGGACGCGCAGATGCACGAAATCAGCGTGGGGCATGTGAGACTCCTGGGCGGAGGGCAGTTTGGGCCGGGGGTCAGCTCAGTTCAAGCGCTGGATCATACGCCACGCCCGTAAAATACAGCCCCTCGGCAGGTGCCGTCTGCCCGGCGGCGGGGCGGGATCTGGCGGCAAGGATGTCGGCGATTTTGTCCTCCGGCCAGTGACCCTCGCCGACCATTTTCAGACTGCCCATCATGTTGCGCACCTGATGGTGCAGGAAGCTTCGCGCGCGGGTTTCCAGGATCACTTTCTCGCCCTCGCGGCGGATGGCGCAGAAATCCAGCGTGCGCATCGGGCTTTTCGCCTGGCAGGCAGCGGCGCGGAAGGAGGAGAAATCATGATGGCCAAGCAAGGCTTGCGCGGCGCGGTGCATGGCCTGCTCATCCAGCCGGGTTTTCACATGCCAGGCGCGGTTCACCTCCAGCGTCGGCGGCTGCGGGCGGTTGAGGATGATATAGCGATAGGACCGGGAGAGAGCAGAGAAACGGGCATTCCAGCCCTCCGGCGCCACCCCGCAGCGCAGCACCGCGATGGGATGAGGTTTGAGGTGGAAATTCATCGCCTCGCGGATGCGGAAGGGGGTGAAATCCGGCAGCTCGACTTGCACGATCATCGCTAGCGCATGCACCCCGGCATCCGTCCGCCCTGCGGAAATGGCTTCGGTGAGCTCCGCTCCGCCGCGGATGCGCGCGGCGGCCTCCTCGATCACCTGCTGGATGGCAAGCCCATGTTTCTGGCGTTGCCAGCCCATATAGGGCGTGCCGTCATATTCAATCTCCAGGGCCCAAAGGGTCAATAAAACCGCGCTCCCTCGGGCAGCTTGTAGCCGCGCAGGAAATCCTCGGCACTCATCGCGGCTTTGCCTGCGCGTTGCAGGCGCCGCACACGCAGCGCCCCTTCGCCGCAGGCGATGGTGAGGCCGCCTTGCAGCAGCGTGCCGGGAATACCCTCGCCCGACACCACCTCGGCGGCGAGGATTTTTAGCACCACATCGCCCAGCAGCCCCAGCGCGCCGGGCCAGGGGTAAAACGCGCGGACGCGCCGTTCCAGAATCGTGGCGGGGAGCAGGAAATCCAGCCGCGCATCCTCCCGGCTTAGCTTCGGCGCGTAGCTGGAAAGCGCGTCATTCTGGGCGATGGCGGCGCTGGGGTGGGCTAGCTCCTGCACAATCAGCCGCGCGCCGATTTCGGCCAGGCGGTCGTGCAGATCAGCCGAGGTGTCATGGGCGCTTATGGGGGTACCCTCACGGCGCAGCATGGGGCCAGTGTCTAGCCCGGCTTGCATCTGCATGATGGTGATGCCGGTTTCCACATCCCCGGCGGCGATGGCGGCCTGAATGGGAGCGGCACCGCGCCAGCGCGGCAGCAGCGAGCCGTGGATGTTGAGGCAGCCGCGTTTGGGCGCGTCCAGAAATGTCTGCGGCAGAATCAGCCCATAGGCGGCGACGACGGCGGCATCCAGCTTCAGGGCGTGGAAATAATCCAGTTCCTCATCGTTTTTCCGCAGTTTGGCCGGAGTGCGGACATTTAACCCCAGCTCAAGCGCGGCGGCATGAACGGGGCAGGGCTGCTGTTTCTGGCCGCGCCCGGCGGGTTTGGGCGGCTGGGCGTACACGGCCGCCACCTCATGCCCTGCCGCCACCAGCGCGCGCAGCGCCGGCACGGCAAACTCCGGCGCGCCCATGAAGGCAAGTTTGAGATGCGGGTGCATCAGCGGACCTGCATTTCCTTTTGTGCTTTGGCCAGCTTGCGCAGCAGCATGTTGCGTTTCAGCGCCGAGAGATAATCCACGAACAGCACGCCGTTCAGATGGTCGATCTCGTGCTGCAAGCAGGCGGCCAACAGCCCATCCGCTTCGATTTCCTGCTTGAAGCCCTGAGGGTCCTGGTAGCGTATCTTTACGCGCGCAGGGCGAGTCACCTCTGCGTATTGGTCGGGGATGGAGAGGCAGCCTTCCTCCTGGGTAGCCAGCTCGTCGGATTTGGCGATGATCTCGGGGTTGATCAGCGCCAGTGGCGCGGGTTCATCCTTTGGCGCCACATCCACCACAATCACCCGCAGCAGGCTGCCGATCTGGTTGGCGGCCAGCCCAATGCCCGGCGCCTTGTACATCGTGGCGAACATTGAAGGCACGAGGGCGCGAACGTCATCGAAATCCGCCGCGGTCACAGGCCGCGCGGTTTTGCGCAGCACGGCCTCTGGGTAGATGAGGATCGGCAGCAGCGCTGCCTTGGTTTGTGTCTCGGACATACCGAGCATGTAATCTCCTCGAGCCGAAGCTGCAACGCGGCGCCCCCTCTTGCATCATTGTGAAACCATGCCAACATGGGGGGCATGGATGCCTCACCGGAGGGTCCTCAACCTGCTTCGCTCATTTGGGGGAGCTTTCGATTATGACGACACGTGTGTTCGCCTCGCCGCTTTTTCTAGGTTTTGACCATCTGGAACAGATGATCGAGCGCGCGGCGAAAAACTCCTCAGACGGTTACCCGCCCTATAATATCGAGCAGCTCAGCCCGGTTTCACTGCGCATCACGCTTGCCGTGGCGGGTTTTACCATGGACGACCTGCAAATCACCCTGGAAGATAACCAGTTGGTGATAAGAGGCCGCCAGACTGATGATAGCCAGGGGCGGGTGTTTCTGCACCGAGGCATCGCGGCCCGGCAGTTCCAGCGCGCTTTCGTGATCGCTGAAGGGATCGAGGTTAAGGGTGCCTGGCTGGATAACGGCTTGCTGCATGTGGATCTGATCCGCCCGGTGCCGCAGCCCGTAGTGAAGACCATCCCGATCTCGCGTGGCCAGGGCAAGATGCCACCCTCCCACAAGATGGTGGACGGTGACTGAACCGAGCGACGTGTGGACACTGACTGAAAAAACCGCAGCCTGACCGGAATTCAGACATAATGAGACTTCAGGCTGGAGACCTTCCCGTGTGGAGGGTCCAGAAAGGACAGACGATGAACATCAAGGACCATGACGGCACCACTAATTTTAACCCAGGCACCATACTGGATATCCATCATATCTCGCCAGCGCAGCTCGCCTTGCTCGGGCTTGAGGAGATCGCCTTTGTGAAACCGGTGATGACCGATACCGGCCCGGCCTTTGCTATCCACGCCGCCGATGGCACGCCCATCGCCATCGCCGCCGACCCGAAGCTTGCGGCAGCGGCCATCATCCAGAACGACATGACGCCAACGCTGGTGCATTAAACTCCAACGCCGTGGATCCTGGCGCCGGCTAGGGAGAGGTTTTGGAGGCGAGAATGGCGCTGGAGGAGATATTCCCTGACTATGCAGCGCTTGCCGCGCAGGGGTTTCCAGGCCTTGCCTGCCCAAGACGCACAGTGATGATCGCGTTTAGCCCGCGCACGGGCAGCACGCATCTTTGCGCGGCGCTGCACCTGGCGGGGCAGAGAGCGGAGCCAGGTGAAATTTTCAATCCGCGCGGCCCGGCGAGGTATGAGAGTGGGCGCCGCCAGGCCTCTTCGTTCAGTGACTACATGGCGAGTTTGGCCGCCGGGCCGGATAAGGTTTTTATCTTCAAGACCTGCTGGCAGGATGCAGCACCTCTGGCCCCGGCGCTCAACCGGCTGTTCCCGGATTTGCAGGTGGTCTACCTCTCCCGCCGGAATGATGCGGCCCAGGCGATTTCAGCCTTTAAGGCGGAGTTGACCGGCATCTGGCACCAGCGCTTAGGCAGCGAGGAGGTCACGCAGGTTCACGACGGGCAATTCTCGATGGAACGGCTATTGGCAATTCACGCCAGCCAGGAACGCGAGCGGCAGGGCTGGCAGAGATGGTTCGTGGCCCAAGGCATAAAGCCGCTTGCTTTGCAGTATGAGGAGTTTGAACAGAATATTAACGCTGGCCTGCGCAAGCTGGTTCAAGGCTTGGGGCTGGGGTTACGCACCGAAGTGCCCGGGCAGACGGGGCTGGAGAAACTGGCGGACCAGATAAGCCATGACTGGACACAAAGGCTGCAACGCCGCCTGCTGAATCTGGGTTGACCTTCTGCTCTGGCTTCGCTGGCAGGCGGATGGTAAGGGCGCGGCCATGTCAATCGTGCTCGCATTGCCCAAGGGGCGTATTCTGGAGGAGGCCGGGCCCGTTCTGACCCGTGCCGGGCTTACGCCAGAACCGGAATATACCGACGAAAACTCCCGCAAGTTACGCTTTCATACGACCCATCCCGATGTGGACGTTATCCGGGTGCGCTCCTTCGATGTCGCCACCTTTGTGGCCTTTGGCGCGGCCGAGATCGGCATTTGCGGCGGCGATGTGCTGATGGAGTTCGATTACCCGGAGGTTTACGCGCCGCTTGACCTGGGTATCGGCAAATGCCGCATTTCCGTGGCCGAGCCGAGGGACGATGCCGGGCAGACGGATCTCTCCCGGGTATCGGCCATCCGTGTCGCCAGCAAATACCCCAACACCGCCAAGCGGCATTTCGCCCGGCGGGGCATTCAGGCGGAGATCGTGGAACTTTCAGGCTCCATGGAGCTGGCGCCAGGTTTGGGGCTTTCACGACTTATCGTTGATCTTGTGCAGACTGGCGGCACGCTGAGGGCGAACGGTCTCCTGGAGACGGATGTGATCGCACAAGTATCGTCGCGGCTGATCGTGAATCGTGTTGCTTTGAAAACGAGACCGGATGAGATTGGCACCTGGATCGAGGCTTTCAGAAAGGCGCTAACGGCATGAGAACCCTGGCGACCGCGCAACCAGATTTCGAGGCGGCGTTAAGCAAATTGCTCGCCCGCGCCACGGTGGCGCCAGAGCTTTCCGGGGTGGTGCGCGAGATTATCGAGACTGTGCAGATACGTGGCGATGCCGCGCTGCTGGACTATACTGCGCGCTTCGACCGGCTGGAGCTGGCCGTTTCCGGCCTGCGGGTGACGGCTGATGAGCTGGCCAAGGCCGAGGCGCAAACCCCAAAAAACCTGCGCGAGGCCCTGGCCCTGGCAGCGCGGCGGATTGAGAATTTCCACCGCGCGCAGATGCCGCGCGACATTGCCTATACCGATGACGAGGGCGTTATCTGCGGCATGCGCTGGGGGCCGCTGGATGCAGTGGGGCTGTATGTGCCTGGCGGCAAGGCGGCGTATCCTTCTTCGGTGCTGATGAACGCCATTCCGGCCAAGGTAGCCGGGGTGAAGCGCTTGGCGATGGTGGTGCCCGCCCCTGGCGGGGTGTTGAACCCGTATGTGCTGACGGCGGCGAATGTGGCGGGGGTCACCGAGATCTACCGTGTCGGTGGGGCGCAGGCGGTGGCGGCTCTGGCTTATGGCACGGCCAGCATCCGGCGCGTGGACCGGATTGTGGGGCCAGGCAACGCCTATGTGGCGGAGGCCAAGCGCCAGGTGTTTGGCCAGGTGGGGATCGATTCCATCGCTGGGCCCTCTGAGGTGCTGATAATTGCCGATGAGAGCTGCGCGCCGATGCACGTGGCGCTCGACCTGCTGGCCCAGGCAGAGCATGACGAGGATGCGCAATCCATTCTGATAACTAAGAGTGGCAGTTTTGCCGCGGCCGTGGAAGCCGCCGTGGCGCAGGCGCTGGAAACCTTGCCGCGCCGGGAGATTGCAGAGGCGAGCTGGCGCCGCCATGGCGCGATTATTCTGGTGAGGGACTGGAGCGAGGCGGTGGAGATTACCAACCGCGTGGCGCCGGAGCATCTGCAATTAATGCTGGCGGACCCCGAGCCTGTGTTCGCCAAAGTGCGCCATGCCGGTGCTGTGTTTTTAGGCCGTAATACGCCGGAGGCGATGGGCGATTACATCATCGGGCCGAACCATGTGCTGCCCACCTCTGGTACCGCGCGCTTTGCTTCGGGGCTTTCGGTTTATGACTTCATGAAGCGCACCAGTTTTGCCAAGGTACCGCTCCAGGCGCTTGCTTCATTGGGGCCGCACGCGGTGACGCTGGCGCAGGCCGAGGGGCTGACCGCGCATGCACAGAGCATCGCGTCAAGGCTTAGAGCCTGATCTTTTAAATTCGAATCACGCAGCAATCCATCCTGAAACGATTGCGCTTTAAAGGCGCCGTAAAATCTCCACCACCAGCGCGTCGATGTCATCTTCTGTGGTGCGGTGGTTGACGATGGCGCAGCGTATGGCTGTGCGGCCATTGACGATGGTGGTGGAGGGCGCGAACAGCCCGTCTTCCTGTAAATCGGCCACGAGGTCCAGCACCTGTTGATCGGTTTTACCCTCGATCCCGAAACAGACGATGTTGAGCGCCGCCGGGGCCAGCAGAGTAAGGCGGTTATTGGCTTGCACCTTTGCGGCAAGGCGGCCGGCGAGGGCGCAGCTTGTTTCCACCACGCTTGCCAGGCCCTCCGTGCCGTAGGCGCAAAGCGTCATCCAGATTTTTAAGGCCGAGAAGCCGCGTGAGAGGTCCGGCCCCAGATCGCACGGCCAGGGAAAACCGCCCGCCAGCCCGCGCGGGGCGGCGGCAAGGTAGGACGTAGGCTGGGAGAAGGTGGAGCTCTGGATTGCCGGGTCGCGTACCAGCAGGCAGCCGCAGGAATAGGTTACCTGCGCCCATTTATGGAAATCGAAAGCGATGGAATCTGCCCGGCCCAGCCCCGCGGTGAGGTGGCGTTTGGTGGGCGAGAGGGCGGCCAGCGCACCAAAAGCGCCGTCCACATGGAACCA
>JAKBCD010000014.1 GCA_021808205.1 Pseudomonadota bacterium
GCGGGGCAGGAGGCTTCCCAGCGAGGCCAGGAAATGCCGGGCCGGGGTATTCTCAAGGATGGTCATGGGCGAGCCATGGCTGACAAAAACTGTAGGGAGCATGGCGCGAATGTGGGTGGCTTTGCGCCCTGGAGCAAGCGGCGCGCAAGGCGGTTCTGCTATTCCGGCCTTGCCAGGGGCGGCAAAAAGGACAATCTACGAAGCCAGTATCAGGACTATGCTAGTCCCCTTTGTGGACGGAGGATCAGAGATGTTTATCGAAACCGAAGGCACGCCCAACCCGGCGACGCTGAAATTCCTGCCAGGTCAGGCGATTCTGGGTAACAAGACGGCGGATTTCCCGGATGCGGATGCCGCACTTATCTCGCCGCTGGCCGAGGCCTTGTTCGGTTTGGAGGGTGTAACCCGCGTGTTCCTGGGCGGAGATTTCGTGACCGTGACGAAGAGCGAGGCAACAAGCTGGCAGGCGCTAAAACCGCAGGTGCTTGGCATGCTGATGGAGCATCTCGTAGCGGGCCGCCCGATTTTGCGCGAGGGCATGGCGCTGGAGGCCGAGGATGTGGACCCGGCGGACCAGGAGATTGTGGACCAGATTAAAGATTTGCTGGACACGCGGATTCGCCCGGCAGTGGCGGGTGATGGCGGGGATATTATTTTCCGCGGTTTTCGCAACGGCGTGGTGAGCCTGCGGATGCAAGGGGCTTGCGCCGGTTGCCCATCTTCCACCGCCACGCTGAAGCACGGCATCGAGAACATGCTGAAGCACTATATTCCGGAAGTCACCTCGGTTACACAGGCGGCGTAACCCACAGGAGGCAGAATGGCTCTGGATGACGCGGCGCTGGATGCGCTGTTCCGCAAAGCGCGCACCCATTCCTGGTTCAGTGATGCACCGGTTTCAGACGAGGCGCTGAACGCGCTGTATGAGCTGGCGAAAATGGGTCCGACCTCGGCCAATTGCTCGCCCGCGCGGTTCCTGTTCATCCGCACGCCGGAGGGCAAGGCGTTGCTGCGGCCATGCCTCTCGGCCGGGAATATAGAGCCCGTTGCCGCCGCCCCGGTTACGGTTGTGGTGGCGTTCGACCCCCAATTCTACCTCAAACTGCCCGAGCTTTACCCCGGCATGGATGTGAAGCCCTGGTTCGCCGGTAATCCTGACCTGGCGGAGGAGACAGCGATGCGCAACTCCTCTCTGCAGGGCGCGTATTTCATGCTGGCGGCAAGGGCGATGGGTTTTGCTACCGGGGCGATGTCTGGTTTCGACCGCGCCAAGCTGGACCGCGCTTTCTTCGCGAAGAAAAACTGGCGGTCGAATTTCCTCATTAATCTCGGCCATCCGAAGCCGGATGAAGCCTTGCCACCGCGCCTGCCGCGCCTCGCCTTTGAGGAGGTGGCTGAACTCGCGTGAGCCTGATTGCGTTAGACGCCTCCGGTCCGCGCGCCGGGCTGGCGTTGCTGGCGGCGGACGGGGTGGTGCTGCGAAGCTGGACCGCGAAGCTGAAGCCGGGGTTGATCGAAACCCTGCCGCTCTTGTTGCAGGAGGCAGCGCACAGCCAAGACATCACCGATATCGCCATTTGCACTGGGCCGGGCAGTTTTACCGGGCTGCGCACCTCCATCGCGCTGGCGCAGGGTTTTGCCGCCGGCTTAAGGGTGCCGCTTTGGGGAATCTCCGCTGCCGAGGCTTATGCGCAGGCACTGCCGGAGCTTGACCGCCCGCTTTGGGTGGGCATTCGCGCGCGGCGGGGGCGGTTGTTTTTGCTGCGCCAGGGCAAAGCGGAGGCATTTGCGGATGACGCCCTGCCCGTACCACCCATGCCCGTGGCCATTGCCGGGGAGGAAGCAGCCCTTGTGGCGGCATATCTCGCCGCCAAGGGGGCGGATGTGATGCTGACCGGCACGCGGTTGGTCGACGCCGCCTGGGTTGGCCGCGCGGCGCTGAAGCACAAGGCAAAAGGGCAGGCGCCGGGTGCGTCGGTGCCGCTTTACGTCGACCCGCCCGAGGCCAAGCTGCCGGCCGCGGGCTTGCGGCCACCCCCTTCATGAGCCCGATTGCCGAGGCCGGCCCCGCCCATGCCGCCGCCTTGGCGGCGATGCATAAGGTGGCATTTGCGCATGAGCCATGGAACGAGGCGGCGTTTGCCACATTGCTGTGCCAGCCGGGCGTGCTGGCGCTGACGCACGACGCCAACGGGTTCATCCTGCTGCGCGCGGTGCTGGACGAGGCGGAGATATTGACCCTGGGTGTTTTGGCAAAGCGCCAGGGCATAGGCACTGCCTTGCTGCGCGAAGGTTTGCGCAGGCTGCGTGCCGGGGGCATAGGCGCGGTGCATCTGGAAGTGGCGCGCGGTAATGCCCCAGCGCGCGCGCTTTATGAAAAACTCGGCTTCATGCAATGTGGTTTACGAAAGGCTTATTACGATGATGGCGGCGACGCATTGATGCTGCGCCTGGACCTTGATGCGCAGGTTGCGCATCAGTCATGAAAATTTATCTTTGGTACGGAGCCGCCCTGATGGAGAGTGACGCATGGATCAGGTGACCCAATCCGGCCACCAGGCTCGCCCGGCGTTCCGCCGCGCTGTGGTCGATCTCGGGTCAAACTCGGTGCGGCTCGTGATCTACGAGGGCGAGCTGCGCAACCCGATGCAGATTTTCAACGAGAAGGCCGTGCTGCGCCTGGCCAAGGGCATGACCAGTACCGGCCGGCTGAAGGATGACGCGCTGGTCCAAGCTGAAACCGTGTTGCACCGCTACGCCGCGATTGCCCGCGCGATGGGGGCGAGCCCGGTGGAGGTGCTGGCGACCTCGGCCGTGCGTGATGCCGAGAACGGCGCGGCCTTCGTGAGGGCGATCATGAAGCGCCTGCCGGACCTGCGGGTCTCGGTGCTCTCCGGCGAGCAGGAGGCAGCTCTCTCGGCCGAGGGCGTGCTGTGCGGCATTCCTGGCGCGGATGGGCTGCTGGCTGATCTCGGCGGTGGTTCGCTGGAGCTGATTAGGCTCGATGCCGGCAAAGTGGGTCAGGCGGTGACGTTGCCGGTGGGCGTTATCCGCCTCGCCGAGCGCGCCGGGGAGGATATCGCCCGCGCCCGCACGGTGATGATCGAGGCACTCGCTGATGTGCCGTTCGCGGCGGAAGCGGCGGGGAAGGATTTGTACCTCTCCGGCGGCGCCTTCCGGGCGCTGGCGCGCATCCATATCGCGCAGACCGGTTACCCGCTGAACATCGTTCACCATTACACAATCAATCGTGAAGAGGCGCGCGATCTTGCCGGGGTGCTCAGCGAGGGCGGGCGTAAGCTGATCGAACGGCTGCCCGGTGTGCCGCGCAAACGCATAGAGGATCTGCCCTATGCGGCGGTAATCTTGCGGCGTCTGCTGCGCGCCACGGGTGCTGCGCGGGTAGTGTTTTCGGCCAATGGCTTACGGGAGGGCTGGTTTTCCCGCCTATTGCCGCCGGAAATCCGCGCCGAAGACCCGCTGCTCGCGGCCTCAAGGGACCTCGTGCGCGGGACGGTGCGCGATGCCAATCTGCCGCAGGCCCTGGTGGCCTGGACGGCGCCATTATTCTCCGGCGAAACTGTCGCCCAGAAGCGCCTGCGCGAGGCGGCTTGCTGGCTCTCGGATATCGGCAGCCATGAACACCCTGAATACCGGGCCGAGCAGGCGTTCATGCGCGTGATGCGTCAGGCGGGGATGAGCCTGGACCATCATGCTAGGGCGTATTTGGCGCTGGCGACGGCGGTGCGCTATGATGCGCCCCCCGAAGCTGGGTTTCTTGCACCCGCCCGCGCGCTATTGGACATGCAGGCCGCACAGCGGGCCGATACCTTGGGCACCGCTTTGCGCTTGGCCTATACGCTTTCCGCCGGTACGCCGCATCTGCTGGCGGGAACCGAGCTGACCCTGCCGCAAGACCGGCTGGTGCTTAGCCTGGCGGCGGCGAACGGCGTATTCGCGGGGGATGCCGTGCTGCGGCGGCTGGATCGTCTGGCATTGATGCTCGGGAGAGAGTCGCAGACCGTTATTCAATAGAGCACCCGCAATAAAAAACCCGGAGCCGCATGGTGGCTCCGGGTTTGCGTCACACTAATCCACCGGCGCGATCAGGCATCCGTCAGCGAAGCGGGGGCAGGGGCGGATGTCGTTGTCTCGTTCAGCATCTCGATTCGGCCAGTGATCTGCCCGCCATCCTCAACCTGCAGGCGGCGGCAACGCGCGGTGCCCAGCACGCGGCCGGTGGCGCGCACAACCAGCGTGGCGCGGGCCACCAGGGTGCCGTCAATGGTGCCGGCCACTTCGGCGTCATCCACTTCAACCTCGCCTTTGAACACGCCGCCGGGGGCGATGGAGAGTTCGTTAGCATTGATCATCGTGGCCTCAACCGTGCCTTCAACCACCAGGCGTTCGGCATCCTGCACGGTGCCCTGCACGGAAATGCCTCGACCTACTACCAAAGTACGACGCTCGGCGGCTTCACGCGAGGGGGTGTTGGGCATCAATGAGCGCGGTGCCGAGGCAGGTGGAATCGGGTTGGACGGGATGGTGGGGCTCGGTGTTGGCGCAAAAGGCGAACGGGCCATGGGGCTCTCCTGGAAGCTTGATGGATTAAAAAGATTGTCGGCGGCGTTATCCGCCGGTGAGGATGGGGATGGCTTTGCCTGGTCCGCCGGGAGCGCGGTGGAGACCGGTTGTGGCTCTTCCGTTTTGCGCTTGTTGAACACTTATCCTCCGTGTTGGCTTATCGCGTTAGGTCTGCGCCAAATAACCGGACCGCCTGAGCGATCCGCTCGAAAACATCAATTAGAGACTGATTCATGTTTCAAGGTGGATCGCGCCGCGACTGAACTTGAAACGACCAGGCTCTAATGTCTAAATCTGCCTCTGAACCAATAGATTAGGGTGCGATCCAGACTTCAGATTCCCCCGCGAAGCGGGTCGATCTATAACCATCGGCTCTAGCACGGGGCAGATGGCTAAACAACCTTCCTGGCGTTTGCCCAGCCCGGTCCACGATGCTAACCCATCGCCGCTGTAACCCGGGGAGTGTCAGCGAATATGGCCGTGTCACAATTCGATATCACCGGCATTGGCAATGCCATCGTCGATTTTTTGCTACCAACAAATGACGAATTTTTAAGCCGCCACGACATGCCGAAAGGCGCAATGCAACTGATCGACGCGGACACCGCAACCAGGTTGACCGCGGCGATGCAGGGCGGGGTGACGGCCTCGGGTGGGTCTGTCGCTAATTCCTGCGCGGTGGCGGCAGCACTTGGTGCCAATGTGGCGTTCATCGGCAAGGTGGCGAGGGATGAAATGGGCGCTGTGTTCCGGCGTGAGATCGCTGCCGTTGGCGTGCATTACGCCACAGCGCCGCTTGAAGCGTCGGTGCCCACGGCGCGCTGCCTGATTCTCGTAACGCCGGATGGCCAGCGCACGATGAACACTTATTTGGGTGCGGGCGGTGAATTCGGCCTGCATGATCTGGACGAGACGGTGATCGCGGCCTCGAAAGTGCTATATCTGGAAGGGTATTTGTTCGACCCACCAGCTGCACAGGCGGCCTTTACCGAGGCCGCGCGCATGGCCCGCGCGGCGGGGCAGCAGACGGCTTTGTCGCTCTCCGATGCGTTCTGCGTGGACCGGCACCGCGATGGCTTCCGCCGGTTGATCGCCGAGGGGGTGGATATTCTCTTCGCCAACGAAGTGGAGGTGTGCAGCCTTTACGAGGTGAACAGCTTCGAGGAAGCGGCAGCCAGGGCGGCGGCGGATGTGAAGCTGGCGGTGCTGACCCGCAGCGAGGTGGGCAGCGTTATTCTGCATGAAGGCCAGGCGATAGAAATTGCGCCGGTGCCGGTGCAGGTGGTGGACACGACCGGCGCCGGCGATGCCTATGCCGCCGGTTTTCTGGCTGCTTACACGCGGGGCCATGGGCTGGATGCCGCGGGACGGCTGGGCGCCAAGGCGGCGTCGCTTGCCATTTCGCGCATTGGCGCCCGGCCCCCGGCGGCGGAGCTGGCAGCGCTGCTGGCGTGAATTTTTCCATCATCGTGCTGGCGGTGGCGGGGCTGCTGGCCGGCATGATGAACTCGCTGGCGGGCGGCGGCTCGTTTGTAACTTTTCCCGCTTTGCTGTTGGCGGGGCTTGACCCGCGCGCCGCCAACGTAACGTCCTCCATCGCGCTGTTTCCCAGCCAAGCCGCGGCCGGCTGGGCCGGGCGGCACATGGCCGAAGGGGCGGCGGGGCTTTCGCTGCAAATGCTCATCACCGCGAGCCTGATTGGCGGCGCGCTGGGCGCGTTGCTGCTCTTGGCAACGCCAGTGAGCTTTTTCACGCATCTGGTGCCCTGGCTGATTTTGTTTGCCACGCTGGTGTTCATTTGGGGCAGTTTTTTCAGGCGCAAGCGGGCGGAGGGTGAAAAGCCGCCGATCTCGCCGCGCATTACGCTGGCGTTGCAATTCGCCATCGCGATTTATGGCGGGTATTTTGGTGGTGGCATCGGTATTTTGATGCTGGCGGTGTTAACCGCCGTGGGCGTTGCCGTGCGTGCCGCGGGGGCAACGAAAAACGCGCTGGCCGGGGTGATGAACGTTGCCGCCGCCGCGATTTTTCTAGTGGAAAGCAAGCAGAACTGGACGCTGGTTTTGGTGCTGGGCATTGCCGCGATGGTGGGTGCGCAGATTGGGGTTGTGCTTTTGCGCCGGGTGCCGGAGACAGCTTTGCGACTGGTGGTGAGCGGAATTGGCATCGCGCTGACGATTGGGATGTTTTTGCGTGCCTAGAGCGCGATGACTTTAGGTTCGCTCACTTTACGAGCGAGCCTGAAGTCTGAATCGCCCTTTATCTCATTGTTTTAGAGGCGGATTCAGATTTTAGAGCAATATGCATTTAGATTGATGCGGCGGCGTCAAGATAAATGCACGAAACGGCTTGCTCAAACGCAAAATCAGAGCGTTCAACTAGAACTGAACGCTCTGGGCTAAACGGTCAGATCTTCCCACAAGGAAACGCGTTGGCGGCACGGTGTTGAAATTGCGAGGCGTTCTGAGTTTTTTGAAAGTGCAATGATGTGGTAATGTGCCAAATGGTCTTACTTCACCAACTCACTCACTTCACCTGCTCAATGGGGGCGTGATGCAACACAGCGAAAATCATCTGATCGGGCGGACGGGCTGGTTGCGCGCCGCCGTGCTGGGGGCAAATGACGGCATTATCTCCACGGCCAGCCTGATTTTGGGCGTGATCTCGGCCAGCGGGGCGCGCCATGATGCGCTGGTGGCGGGTATTGCGGGGCTGGTGGCGGGTGCCATGGCGATGGCGGCGGGGGAGTATGTGTCTGTCAGCTCCCAGGCGGATACTGAGACCGCGGCTCTAGCGCGGGAGCGCGAGGAGCAGGCGGCGGAAGGCGAGGCGGAGGTCGACGAGTTGGCTGGCATCTACGAGGCGCGTGGTGTTGCACCGGAACTGGCGCGCGAGGTTGCATTGCAGTTGATGGCCCGGGATGCACTGGGCGCCCATGCGCGAGACGAATTGGGCATTTTCGAACTCACCCGCGCCAATCCCATTCAGGCGGCGATGGCCTCGGCCGTCACATTCTCCGTCGGGGCGGCGGCCCCGTTGATCTTCACGTTGACCTTGCCAGCCGCGTTGCTGATTCCCGGCCTTGGGCTTGGGGCACTGTTGTGCCTGGCGGTGTTGGGGGCCACCGGCGCCTGGGCGGGGGGCGCGTCGGCGCTGAAACCCGCTATCCGCGTTACCTTCTGGGGAGCCTTGGCGATGGCGGCGACCATGCTGATCGGCCATTTGTTCGGGGCAGTGGTTTAGAGTGAGAGCTTGGCGAAAGCGCCGACACTAGAGGCGGATTCAGATTTTAGAGCGGATCATGTCGTGATTCGATCTAAAATCATCCGGCTTTAGCGCAAACGGTGCCAGGAGCTGCGGTGAAATTGCCGCGCCCGTACAGTGCGCGGTGCGCGGGACTTGCGAAAGGCTTAGCCCTTCGATGATTTTCAGCGTTTGTTTTGCAACCGGCATGGCGGGGTCGTGCCAGGAAATATCTGGCCGCAGGGTCAGAAACTCAGGCAGCAGGAAGCTGTAATGCGTGCAGCCCAGCGCCACCGCATCGATGGCTTCGCCGCCGGGTTGCACGAAAAGGGGGGTTACGGCGTTGGAAACATCAACGCTGGCACCTTGGAATTTTTGTTCTGCCAGCTCCGCCAATGTGGGCGTACCAAGGGTGAACACCGTGCAGTCTGCAGCGAATTTTTCGATGAGGCCGTTGAGGTAAGGCCGTCGCGCGGTGGCTTTGGTGGCCAGCACGCCGATGCTGCGCGTATGGCTGGCGGCGGCGGCGGGTTTTATGGGCGGCACGCAGCCGATGAAGGGCAGCGCGAACGCCTCCCGCAGGGCGGCCAGGGCAATCGTGCTGGCGGTGTTGCAGGCAATCACTACGGCTTCGGGCGCCTGCCGCGCAAGCGCCTCGCCGATCACCCGGATGATTTGCGGCAGTAAAATCTCGTCCGGTTTTTCACCGTAGGGAAAGAATCCGTTATCGGCGAGGTACGTTAGCGGCAGGCCGGGGGCAAGCTGGTTTAGCGCGGCGACGACACCCAGCCCGCCGATGCCGGAATCGAACACCAGGATCGCCATGCAGTCTCAGAATTCCTCGTGCTCGGGAAAGTCCACATCCCGGTGGACATGGATCGACATCAGCACCCCGAAACCCAGCATCACCGCGGTCAGCGCCGAGCCGCCATAGGAGATGAGCGGAAGCGGCACGCCGCCTACGGGAATAAGGCCCATTACCATCGAGAGGTTGACGAAGCAGTAGAGAAAAAAATTCGTGGCGATGCCCAAAGCCAACAGCCGTCCATAGACATGGCTGCAGGATAGCGCCGTGTAATAACCCATCGTCACGATGCACATCAGCAGCCCCAGCACCGCTACGGAGCCAAAGAAGCCGAACTCCTCCGCGATGATGGTAAAGACGAAATCCGTCTGTTTCTCAGGTAGGAAGTTGAGCTGATTCTGGGTGCCGTGCAGAAAACCCTGGCCGAAGAATCCGCCGGAGCCGAGCGCGATTTTGCTCTGGATAATGTTGTAGCCTGCTCCCAGCGGGTCGGCGCCGGGGTTCAAGAAGATGTCGATCCGCGCTTTCTGGTAGGCGTGCAGATGGTGGTAAATAACCGGCGCGCAGATGGCGATAAACACCACTACGAGCGCGAACCACCACCAGCGCACGCCCGCCCCCAGCATCACCGTGGCGCCGATGGTACCGGTGATGATGGCGGTGCCGAGATTGGGTTCTTTCAAGATAAGCCCCATCGGCACCAGGGCGGCGAGGATGGCGGGGAGCACGAAAAGCAGGTTGCCGGTTTGCTCAGGCGTGGCGCGCTGAAAATAGCGGGCCAGCGCCATGGCCAGAAACAATTTCATCAGCTCTGAGGGCTGAATTTCCATGCCGCCCACGGTCATCCAGCGCTTCGCGCCCAGGCCCACATGGCCAAATTTCATCACCGCGATGAGCAGGAGGATACCAAAAACCCAGGCGGGCCAGGAGAGTTTGGCGATGAAGCGGATATCCACCATGGCGATGCCGAGCATAAGCACCAGCGCGCCGCAAAACCGGATGAGTTGGCTTTGCGCGTAAGGTTGCGGCGAGCCGCCGGCGGCGGAATAAAGGGCCGCATACCCCACCCCCGCCAGCAGGCAGACGCAAAGCACGAACAGCCAGTTCACCCGCATCAGCTTGCGCGCCAGGCCGAAGGAGCGTTCGCGGAAGGGGCGGCGCAAACTTAGGCTGCCATATTCGATCATGCGCTGGCGCCCTGCTGCGGCACGGTTAACGGTGGCATGGGGGGTGGGTTGGCCAAGGGTTGGTCCCGCCCCGCGGGGTCGTTCAGCAAGGCATAGGTCATCATGTCGTGCGCGATGGGCGCTGCGGTTTGCGCGCCGAAATTGCCGTGCTCCACCATAACGGCCACGGCGTAGCGCGGCGCGTCGGCGGGCGCATAGGCCACAAACCAGGCATTCGGGCGCTGCGCCCAGGCCATGGTCATGTCGTTAAAGTTTCTGGCTTTTTCAGCCGCGGTGTTGTCGTGCACCTGGGCGGTGCCGGTTTTGCCCGCCATCTTTACGCCAGGGATGGTCAGCCGCGCGCCATAGCCGGTGCCGGCGGGGTCGTTGACCACCGCAAACAGCCCCTGGCGGACAACCGCGAGATGCTGGTCGTCCACATCCAAAGCTGCAGCCGCGCCGGGCAGGGATTCGGGTTGCAGCACCCCGCCCACGCGGCGGGCGAGATGCGGGGTGACCGCCAAGCCAGAGGCAAGCCTGGCAACCATGGTGGCCTGGGCAAGCGGCGTGAGCTGGGTGTAGCCCTGGCCGATGCCCTGCACCACGGTATTGCCTTCTACCCAGTCGATGCCGTGCTGCTTGGCCCAGGCATGTGTGGGCACTAACCCGACGGAAGCATTCGGCACATCTGAGCCGAGATCGACACCCTGGCCCATGATCGAGGCCATGGCGGCGATGCGGTCGATGCCGGTATCCAGAGCGGTTTTGTAGAAAAATACGTCGCAGCTGACCTTCAGCGCATCCACAACATTGATAGTGCCGTGGGCGTCGTGATTGTCGCACCAGAAAATATGCCTCCCGAGTTTGAGGAAGCCGGGGCAGTTATGGGTGGAATCGGGCGTGAGGGCCCCGCATTTTAGCGCTGCCAGCGCGACGCTGGGCTTGAAGGTGGAACCGGGGGCGAACAGCCCGGCGGCGGCTTTGTTGAGCAGCGGATGTCGGGGGTCGTTGATCCAGCCGTTCCAGATATCGTTGGGCACGCCTCTGTCGAACAATGTTGGGTCGAAGGAGGGGGTGCTGGCCATGGCGAGAATTTCGCCGGTTGTGGCATCCAGCATCACCACCGCGCCGGTTTGGCTGCTCAGGCTTTGCACGGCGAGCTGCTGCAACCCGGAATCCAGCGCCAGCGCCACGGTTTGCCCCGGCGTGCCGTTATCCTGCGCCACCACGCGCATCACCTCGCCGCGTACATTTGTTTCGGTTTGCACAAAACCGGGCGCGCCGCGCAGGGCGAGGTCGTTCGCATCCTCAGCGCCGGTGCGGCCCACGCGCATGCCCGGCAGGGCCAGTACTGAATCTTGCTCCGTCTCCTTTTGGTTCGGTCGGCCGACATAGCCAACGGCGTGCGCCGCGATGGCCCCCAGCGGATAGGTGCGGCTGGAACCCGCCTGTACGATCACGCCCGGCAGGTTTGGCGTATTTACCTCGATCGCCGCCATGTCGGGCCAATCCAGCCAGTCTTTCAGCATCACAGGAATATAGCCGGGATGGGCTGCCAGATCTTGCTGGATACGGGCCTTCTCGGCATCGGAGAGCGGGATGAGGCGGTAGAAATTCTCCAGTACCGCGTCTGGCTCTGGTGCCATATCCTTCACGAACAGGGCGTTCCAGTGCTGCTGGTTACCCGCCAGAACAGCGCCGAAGCGGTCTGTCATGATGCCACGCAGGGGGGCGACCAGCCGTTCGGAAATGGAGTTCTGCTTGGCCTTCAGCGCGTATTTGCCATGCTCTGCGATTTGCAGATGGTAAAGCCGTGTCGTGATGGCGGCGAACACCGCCGCCTGGCCTGCGCCGATCAGCAAGGCCCGGCGCGAGAACGAGGTGCGGTTCTTGGCCTGACGCTTCATGCCAGTTCCACCGCCGCCGGGCCGCGATGCGCCTTGATGAGCAGCGCCGCCAAGGCCGGGTATATTCCGGCCGAGAGCAACCATTCAAACCCCAGCGGTGCGGCAGGAAGCCAGGTTTCATCGAAGGCGCAAGCCGCCGCCCAGGCTAGAGTCACACTCACCGCTGCCATTGCCGTGAATACCGCCCAGACCAGAAGAAAGCGCCCCGGCACGAGCTTGCGCCGCAACAG
>JAKBCD010000015.1 GCA_021808205.1 Pseudomonadota bacterium
TCGCCCGGCGCGGGCAAAGCGCGCCCCGCCTGCGCTTCAGTTTCCATGCACATCGCGAAGGGTTGTGGCTGGGTCGGCTGGATGCGCGGCTGGATGCACTGCAGGCGCAGGATTTATCCGCCCTGTGGCCGCCGGGCGTGCTGGCGAATACACGGAAATGGGTGACGCAGAATATCACCGCCGGTAGGGCGCGCGATGCGCATTTCACCTTCGACATGGCCGCCAATGGCGATCTCAGCCATTTCCGGTTGGAGAACGTGCAAGGCAGGTTCAGCGGCGATGATCTCACGTTAACCTGGCTGCGCGGTGCCGCACCGATTGAGCATATAAACGGCGTGTTCACCATGCCCGGCATGGATACAGCGGTGATTACGGCAAGTTCCGGCGAAACCGGTGGGGTGAGCCTGAAGAGCGGCAGCTTGGTGATCACCGATCTGACCGCCAAGGATCAGTTTGGCGATCTGTCACTTAACCTCGATGGCCGGGTGCAGGATGTATTGGCGGAATTGGGAGCGCCGCCGCTCAATCTGCTGAACGGCACGGCGCCGGAGATCAGAAATGCGACCGGCGCAGCTCAGGGAATCCTGACCGCGACGATCCCCTTCAAGAACAACCTGAACATAGCGGAAGTGGCCTTGAATGTGCAGGCAAACCTGACCGGTGTGAGGATGGCAACGCCAATTCCCAGCATCGACTTCACTAACGGGACAGTCAGGCTGACGACGGATGGCCACACCTTGCATGCCACCGCCACGACGGATTTTGCGGGCCAGCCCGCCATAGTGACGATGGACCAGAATTTTTCCGCCCAAAACGCCAGCCAGACACTGACGATCAAAGGTACCGCCGGCGCCGCGCTTTGGCGCGCCTTTGGGCTGGAGACGCCAAACGATGTCAGCTCAGCCGCGCAGGGCTCCGCGCCGTTTGAGTTTTCAGTGAGCGGGCCACCTGACGGGCGGCAAACGGCGGCGGTGACGGCAGATCTGACACCAGCCGGGCTGGCTTTGCCGTTACTGGGATGGGCGAAGACGCCCGGAACCGCCGGACGCCTTATTGCCCATTTCACGCTGCAGAACGGGAACCTGGCCGGCATCCAGACCCTGGACATTGAAGGGTCAGCGCTTTCAGTGCGTGGGCACAGCCAGGGGCGGCTGTTTACGCTGGAGGATGCGCGCATTGGCCGCTCTGAGATACACGGCACGCTCACCGCCCCGGCCAGCCCCGGTGCGCCGTGGTTGCTAAGGGCAGGTGGTACAGTGCTGGATCTACGCCAGGGCAGCAGGAAGCGCGGCGGGGCCAAGCCAGACAACGTGGCGACCCCAGCCAAGCCAGCCGCGCCGGGGGCGCTCTGGCAGGCTATTTTGGCGTTTCAAACGCTTTATGTTTCCAAACCACCCGCGCCGGGGCTCGCAAATGTCAGCCTCACCGCGACGGGCCGGGGCTATACCCTCAGCCAGGCAAGCGGCACGGCACAGGGCGTGAGCATGACGGTAACGCCGCTTTCGGCCACACGCCGCCGCCTGAGCATACGGGGCGATGACGCGGGAACATTATTGAAAGCGCTGGGGGTTTATGGCGGCATGCGCGGCGGCACGCTCAGCCTGCAAGCTGAATATGGTGGTGGACCTGCCAAGGGCAGCCTTAAACTGAGCCAGGCGCGGCTGGTGGACGCGCCGGGCTTCACCAAGGTTATGCAGGCGGCCACACTTTACGGCGTGGCGGAGGCTGTTTCCGGGCCAGGCCTGCTGATCGACCACGCCACCATTCCCTTCACGCTCGATGGTAACGTGCTTACCCTGCAAGGGGCAGATGCCTACTCGGAGTCACTCGGCTTTACTGCCAGCGGCACCGTGAATACGAACACTGACACCTGCAACCTCGACACCACCATCATCCCGGCTTACGCGTTCAACGCGCTGTTGGGAAAAATCCCGCTGCTCGGGCATTTATTCTCAGCCGAAAAGGGTGGCGGGTTGATCGCCATGCGGGCGAATGTTCAGGGCAAGCTGGACAGCCCCCGGGTGCGCGTTAACCCGCTTTCCGCGCTGACGCCGGGCTTCCTGCGAGGTATTTTCGGGCTGGGCGAGGTCGCCGCCAAGGGCGCGGGCTCAGCCAAGGGCGCGGGCTCAAGCCCAGGAAGATAAAGTCAGGACGTAGGCCTTGTCTCAGCCTTGCGCCGGCGCCTTGGAGACCACAACCATGGCCGGGCGCAGCAGCCGGCCGTTGAGCTGCCAAGTCTGACTCCATGCCTGCAACACGGTGCCTGCGGGGTGTTCAGAACTTTCCTGCTCGGCCATGGCCTGGTGCAGATTGGCGTCGAATGCGGCACCGGTTGGATCGGTCCGGGTGATGCCGTTGCGCTCCAGAACACCGATGAAGGAGCGTTCGGTACCTTCGAACCCTTGCCGAAGCTTGGCGACGAGTTCAGGTTCGTCCGGTGTCGCCGTCGGCAGGCTGTCAATGCCGCGCTTCAGGTTTTCAGCTGCTTCCACAACGTCTTTTGCGAATTTCTGCACAGCGTAAAGCCGGGCGTCTTCCACCTCACGTTTGGTGCGGGCGCGCAGATTGGCCATCTCGGCTTCGGCGCGCAGCCATTTGTCGCGCATTTCCTGAAGTTCCCGCTCAAGCCGGAAAATGCGCTCATCCGGAGCCTCCAGCAGCGTTTCAGCCTGCGGGCCCTGGTCTTCGGGCGTCATGTTTTCGTTTTCGGTCATGATGCGGAATTAGGAGATAATTCCGTTTCAAACAAGGTGAGAGCGCGGTGCAAGCGAAACCGCCTGTCCAGCTGCGCCCATGTGCTTTCATATTTTCGCTGCGGCGTCTCATCATCTCTCTCGTTTTCGGCGACGAAATCCGTTAGAATTTTTTTATGAATATTTTGGCCCCCATGCCGCCGCGGCTTGTGGTTGAGGTTGTTTTCGATTTCGTCTGCCCTTGGTGCTATCTGGGGGTTAAGCGGCTATCCTTCCTGCTGGCGCGTCGGCGCGAGCTGGATGTGGAGCTGAGCTGGCGGCCGTTTTTGCTGAACCCGGACATGCCGCGCGGGGGCATGTCGCGCGCTGACTACATGATCCGTAAATTCGGCGCGGAAGACAGGGCGCGCCGTCTTTACGCCTCGATCGCCGAGCTTGGCGCTTCGGAAGGGATCGACTTCAACTTCGCCGGCATCAGGCGCACCCCCAACAGCGTAGACGCGCACCGCCTGGTGCGCGAAGCAGCACGCGAAGGGCTGGCGGACCGGCTGGTATTACGTATTTTCGGGGCGCATTTCGTCGAAGGGCTGGACATCGGCAGCCCCGCCGTGCTCGCGGTCCTGGCCGGGCAGGAGGGAATGGATGGCGATGCTGTTGAACGCTTCCTTAGCTCTGGCGAAGGCTCGGAATATGTTCATGCAGAGAACCTCCACGCACACCGGCTCGGTATAAACGGGGTGCCGTGTTTTCTGGTCGATGGCGAGCACGCCATCGCCGGCGCACAAGAGAGCGAGGTGCTGGAGCGCCTGATTGACTTGGCGTTGAGCACCGCAAAGGAACGTTAGGCTAACAACCACCTGAATTGAACCAGTAGCTTCAATTCAGGTGGTTGAAATTGCTTGCAAAACCAAAACCTGAGCGTTTTTTGTCTGGGGCAAAGATACGCCACATCAAAGCAGTTTTCTTTTCGTGCGGCTTTGCCACGCCTTGTAATCGTGACGTCAATCTATACTGTTATCCATGTTTATGTCCTGCCGGTAAGGGTCTGATCTTCGTGAAAAAATATGCGACCGCCACTTGTCTCGCCGTGTTGGGCATTGCCGCGCTCGGTGGCCTTTCTAGCGCTGGCGCAGCGACGCTCCCGCCGGACGATCCCCACAGCATCGTCACCATTCAGCTTGAGAACGACGCACTCTCGATTCCCAGCACGGACGAGCTTTACACCTCCGGAGAGCGGCTGGGGTATGTCGGCCCTACCGGCGCGTTGCCAGGCTTCATTTCAGACCTCGGCCGCGGGATTTTTGGCGAGGGCACGCAGCGGCTGGAGTTTGACCTTCAGCAGCAGATATTCACGCCCACCAAAACACAGCTTTACAACCCCAACCCGCAGGACCGCCCCTATGCCGGGCAGCTCTCGCTGCGGCTGAGCCTAATCCAGGATACCATGCAAACCCGCTCCATCGCCGGCGTCGCGGTGGGTGTGGTTGGGCCGGCGGCACTGGGGCAGCCCGTCCAGAACGGGTTTCATGAAATCATCGGCCAGACGCCCAATAGGGGCTGGCGTTACCAGCTCCATAACGAGCCGACGTTGGATTTTTCCGGCGGCCGCATCTGGCGCGAGGAGGTGGCGAATTTCGGCCCCATCGGTGTTCAGGTGCTACCGCAGATCACCGGGCAGATTGGCAATACCGAGATTTATGCGCAAACCGGTGCCATTGTGCGTTTCGGCCAGGGGCTGGATTCGGATTTCGGGCCGGCGGTGATGCAGCCACAGCTTTCCGGTATGGATGCCTACACCCCCACCCGGCCCTTCGTCTGGTATGTGTTCGGTGGCGTGCTGGGGCGCCTCGTGGCGCATGACATGCTGATCCAGGGTAATGATTTCCAATCCAGCCGTGGTACCGGCTTGACCCATTTGCAGGGCAGCCTCGAGTTCGGCGCGGCGGTGATTTACCGTGGCGTGCGCATCTCTGCGGTGGAAACAATTGAGACACCGCAATTCCACCATTCCGCCCCGGCGTTCCAATATGGCTCGGTGGCGCTTTCGGTCAGGTTCTAGCTTCGTTTCAAAAAGGCGCGGAAGGCGGCCAGCGTGGCAGGCGAGATGTAATGCTCGATACCCTCCGCATCCTCTTCTGCGGCTTCGCGCGGCACTCCAATGGCGCTGAGCACCTCCACAACCACGCGGTGGCGCTCCCGGCTGATGGAGGCCAGCTTGCGCCCTGCCTCGGTCAGCGAGACGCCATGATAAGGCACGGATGTCGCCAGCCCCTCGCGCTTCAGCCGCCCGATGGTTTTGATGGCGGTGGCATGCGAGACGCCGAGGCGCCGGGCAATATCGGTCGGCCGGGCGCTGCTGCTGCTGGTGAGCAGATCATCGATCAGCTCCGCGTAATCTTCCAGTGTGGCGCTGGATTGCGCGGCGCGGGTTTTTCCAAAACGCTTTGCCTGGGTGGGCTCGGCGGGCAGCGGGGCAGGCTGGGTGTTTACGGCCATATTATGGCGAACTCCGGTCGTCCGGCATGAATTGCGGGAAAACCCCCATGCTGGCAAGTCGTGCCAGTGCTGTTGTCGCGTTGCACAATTTCGCTATATTCATGACCTAGCGGGGGTGCGCCACACAGCCGCGTAAACTTGGTCTTTTCATAGCGTATTCAATCACTCGTCCGGAAAAGCGGGCGACAAAAACACAAGGGGTTACTATTGTGGCCAACGAAAAGTCGCAAAACGTGCAGGACGTGTTTCTGAATCACGTCCGCAAAAGCAAGACGCCGGTAACGGTCTTCCTGGTTAACGGGGTAAAATTGCAGGGTGTCATCACCTGGTTCGATAACTTCTCCGTCCTTTTGCGCCGGGATGGGCATACGCAGCTGGTCTACAAGCACGCTATCAGCACCGTGATGCCGGGTGCGCCGATCATGTTGTTCGAAGGGTCTCGCGCTGAAGGTGGTGCATCGGCCACCGAAGGCGGGGCAGGCACACTGAAGCTGAACCGTTCGCCAGAGCCGCAATACGACCCGGAAACCGAGGATTGATGCGCCGGATTATATGATGAAAGAGACCGCGCCTGCGCCAAGCCGGGCGGCGATCTTGCTGCCATGGGACAAGCAGGCCGCCTTTGCGGCCGGGCAAAGCCGCTCCGCCGAGGCGCGGCTCGCCGAGGCTGTCGGGTTGGCCGCATCAATCGGGCTGGTGAGCGTGCATGAGCAGGTTTTCCAGCTACGTGCCCTCACGCCCGCCACATTATTCGGCCGGGGCCAGGTGGAGCTGGCCGGCGCCGCCATGCGCGAAGCCGGGGTGGATGTGGTGGTGGTGGACGCCACTTTGACCCCGGTGCAACAGCGCAACCTGGAAAAAGCCTGGGGCACCAAGGTGATCGACCGCACCGGCCTCATTCTCGATATTTTTGGCGCTCGCGCCCGTACTCGTGAGGGCGCGTTGCAGGTTGAGCTGGCGCATCTGGAGTATCAGCGCTCCCGGCTCGTGCGCTCCTGGACCCACTTGGAACGCCAGCGCGGCGGCTTCGGCTTTCTGGGCGGCCCGGGCGAAACCCAGATCGAGGCTGACAGACGGTTGATCGGCGACCGCATCGTGCGGCTGAAGGCGGATCTGGCGGATGTGCGGCGCACGCGCGGCCTGCATCGCGGTGCTCGCAGGAAGGTGCCCTATCCGGTTGTGGCACTGGTTGGTTATACCAATGCCGGCAAATCCACCCTATTCAACGCGTTGACCGGGGCAACGGTGGTGGCCGAGGACCAGCTTTTCGCGACGCTGGATCCGACCATGCGCGGGCTGACCTTGCCATCCGGTCGGAATATCATCCTCTCTGATACCGTGGGTTTTATTTCTGAGTTGCCGACTGAGCTGGTGGCGGCTTTTCGTGCCACTCTGGAAGAGGTGGCGGAGGCGGATTTGTTGCTGCATGTGCGCGATGTCTCCCATCCGGATACAGAGGCCCAGGCGAAGGACGTGCGTAACGTGCTCAACCGCATGGCCAAGGATGGCGCGCTGGACGAAACCTGGCCGGCCCGCACGCTGGAGGTTCTGAACAAGGCGGATATGCTGGGCGGTGTTTCGCAGGTGGTGCAGGGTGAGGGCATTGCCGTTTCCGCGCTCACCGGCGAAGGGCTTGAGGCGTTGCTGGCCGAGATCGACACGCGCCTTGCCGCCGCGCTGGCGATTTTTGATCTGGACGTGCCGGTTGCGGATGGCTCGCGCCTGGCCTGGCTCTACCGCCATGGCGAGGTATTGGCCCGGGAGGACAGCGAGAGCCATGTGAAGCTGCAGGTCAGGCTCTCCGCCGCTGATAAAGCCAGGTTCGAGGCGCTATGAACGCGCGCGAGGTGGAAGCCGTCATCGAATTGCTGCGCCATGTGACGAAAACCGAGATTCTCAGCCGGTTCAAAAAATTAGCCCCGGAGGATGTGCGGACCAAGGAGGGCCCGCTGGACCCGGTGACAGTGGCGGACGAGGCGGCGGAGGCGGCGCTGAAGGCGGGTCTGCACAGGTTGTTCCCCGGCGATGACGTGATCGGCGAGGAAGCCGTTGCCGGCGGCGCGGCGCGGATCGAGCGGCTGCACGAGCCTGGCCGGGTATGGGTACTGGACCCGATTGACGGCACCGCCAATTTTGCCGCCGAACTGCCTCTGTTCGGGGTGATGGCCTCGTTGGTGCAGGCGGATGAAATACTGGCGGGCTTCATTTATGACCCGTTCGGGGATGATTGCGCGGTGGCGCTGCAGGGTCAGGGAAGCTGGCTGGTTTCCGCCGATGGTTCGAGACGCCGGATGCAGGTGGCGGCCCCTGTAGCGTTAAGCCAAATGGTGGGCTCAATGTCCTGGCGGTTCCTGCCCGAGCCTTTGCGTCGCCAGGTGCTGCACCAGCTAGACCGGCTGGCCGCGGTCACCGACTATCGCTGCGCCGCGCACCAATACCGCATGCTCTCCTCCGGCTATTGCCATGTGCAGATGTTTCGCAAGCTGCTGCCCTGGGACCATGCCGCTGGCGTGCTGTTGCACCGCGAGGCTGGCGGCTATGCGCGGCAATTCGACGGTTCAGAATACCGCCCCTCCGCGACCGATGGCGGGCTGCTGCTGGCGCCCGACGAGGCAAGCTGGAACGTCCTGGCAGACGCGCTTTTGCGCTGATTTGACGCAATCCGATATGGCAGGGCCGATGTTGCAATTTTTGCATCGGGGATGAATATGCAACCCCATGGAACATAGTACCGCCACTGTGGCACCTGGCGATTCGGAGGCATCTAGGGCTGGGCTGGGCCTGGTCAGCTTGTCGCTGCTGGCGCTCGGGCTGGGGGTTTTCACCGGTGTAGGCGCTGCGGTGTTTCGGGCACTCATCGGCTTGATCCATAATCTGGCGTTTCTTGGTCAATTCTCCTGGCGTTACGACGCCAATCACTTCACCCCGGCGTCCCCCTGGGGTGTGGGCATCATCCTGGCGCCGGTTATCGGCGGGCTGATCGTCACGTTCCTGGTGGCGAATTTCGCACCGGAGGCGCGTGGCCATGGCGTGCCGGAGGTGATGGATTCGATCTTCTATAAAAACGGCATCATCCGGCCAGTGGTGGCGGCGGTTAAATCGGTGGCTTCGGCGATCGCCATTGGCACCGGTGCGGCGGTGGGCCGCGAAGGGCCGATCATCCAGATCGGCTCGGCCTTCGGTTCCACGCTCGGGCAGGTCATCCGCATGCCGGCGGAGCAACGGATCATTCTGGTGGCATCCGGCGCGGGGGCGGGTATCGCCGCCACCTTCAACACACCCATCGGCGGGGTGATGTTCGCCATCGAGCTGATGATGCCCGAAGTCGGTGTCACTTCATTTCTGCCAGTGGCGTTGGCAACGGGTGCCGCGACCTTCGTTGGCCGGGCTTTCTTTGGAGATCAGCCGGCGTTTGTGGTGCCGCCCCTCCCAGCGTTGGGCACCAGCCCGGAAGCTGCCTTTACATTGCTACTGTTCGCTGTGCTGGGGGCGTTCATCGGCGTCGCGGCCACTGGCTTTATTCGCGGTTTGCACTTCGCCGAGGGTATCTTTGAACGGATTCCCGGCCGCTATGCGCGGCACGCGTTCGGTATGGCGCTGGTGGGGCTGCTGTTCTACCTCCTGTTTGTCGGCTTCGGGCATTATTACGTCGAGGGCGTCGGCTACGGTACCATTGAGGCGATCCTCACCGGGCAGCTTGGGTTGCATTTACTGCCGCTCGCGGGCTTCATGCTGCTGCTATTCGCCACCAAACTTGTTGCCACCTCGGTCAGTCTCGGCTCCGGCTCTTCCGGCGGCATTTTCTCGCCTTCACTGTTCATGGGGGCCGCCATCGGAGGTGCCTTCGCGGCGGCGCTGCGGGCGATGCACCTGCCTTTGCCGATTGATGTGCCAAGCTTCGCCATGGTTGGCATGGCGGCGATGGTGGGCGGCGGCACCGGCGCGGTGGTTACCGCTGTGACCATGATTTTCGAAATGACCCGAGATTATGGCATCGTGATGCCGATGATCGTGGCGGTGGCGGTGGCGGTGGGCGTGCGGCGCTGGCTTTCGCGCGAGAATATTTACACCATCAAACTTGCCGGGCGCGGCCATGCCATACCCCAGACCCGCCATGCCAATATGTTCCTGGTCCGCAGCGCTGCCGATGTGATGGAGCATAACGTGCAGGTGTTGCCTGCCGAAACCACGTTTGAGGCCTTCTTGAGCGCGGAGGAAGAAACCGGCCAGATGCGCCATGTGGTGGTGACCGAAAATGGCCATATCAAAGGTGTGCTGCGTATCAATATGGCGCTGCGCCGCGGGCTGACCGAAACCGAGCGGGCGATGACAATTGGCGAGCTGGCCAGCCCGGGCTTTGTCGTGGTGCGCGAGGCCACCATCGCTTTCGAGGTTATCCGCCGCATCTGGGCGAAGGCTGCACTCATGGCGGTGGTGGTGCGCAACGGCCCGGCCATTCCGCGCGGTGCTGATGTCAGCGGTGTTATCACCAAGGAGCATGTGGCCGATAGCGTGGCCGCTACCGTTGGTGTCTATAACAGTGATTAGAGCGCGATGATTTCAGGCTCGCTCTATAATCTTAAACCGGGCGTGCCCGCGCCAGCCTGACCGCCGTATGGCCATGGCTGACCTTGAGACTCGGCATGACCATGATGAGATTGTCTTCAGGCGTGAGGATTTCCTCATCTCCGTCATGGGCGATCAGCGTGCCCGCAAGGGGTATGATGTCGCCGCCGCGGAATTCGCGCACGAATTCAAAACGATTTGTCCGCGCGGTCACAAGCTTCACCACTTCGGCAAAGCGGCCTGACGGCGCCGGGGCGCTGCCGCCCAGCATGCCGGCATGGCGCAGCACGGCGTGGATGGTGGTACGGCTCTGCTCCACCGCCTCCTGTTGCCAATGCTGCCCGGCCTCCACCAGCAGGCAAGCCGCCCCCTGGGGTGAGCCTTCGGTGAACCGCCCGTAATCGATCAGTCTTTTGCCGCCGGCATGGCCTGTATCGGCCACCACCAGTGCTGGAGTGCCCACCGCCAGGCCAAGCTCGCGGCCGCGGGGGCCCGCACCGCAGAGCAATACCGGGTCGGCGGGCCAGAGCATTGAATGCAGGTCCAGCAGGATATCGGCGGAGTCGATGATGGGATCTCCTTCACGCGCCCGTTCCAGCTCCACCGAACGGCGCACCCCGAAGAGGGCGAAATCATCCCAGACCCGGTTCATGTCCTCATCCACGAAACGCGAGGCAACGGGATTCGCAGGGTCGAACTTGGCATAGGCGGCGAGATTAGCGAAGCCGAGCGTCAGCGTCCCGCGCAACGGTCTGAACTTTTCCGTCAACAATTCAACCAGCGCAATGGCACCAGCGAATTCATTGCCATGAATTAACGAAACCAGCACGACATGCGGCCCCGCCAATCCGGAATCTAGATAAGTGAAACCCGGGATGCCGGTATTGCCCGCGAGATAAGGGGAGAGATCTGGCGCGGCAATCTCCACCGGAAACACTGGCAGCCCCGGTTGTTGCGGGGCAAGGGCGGGTGCTGCGGGCGGAAAGCCGGAACTCATACGCGCTACTCTAGCGAAGCGATGGGGCTGTGCAATCCACCGGGTTGACCTCGCACCCCGCGCAACGCAAAGCCGCTGCATCATGATTGAAGCGCGAATTATCTGCACCGATCTCGCGGGGCTGCGGGCCCAGGCTTTGGGGCTGGCGGAAGCCGCCGCACTGGCAACGGATTTCAAGCCGCTGGGCTTTCGCCCGCTCTGGCGGCATATCCCCACCAATTTCTGGTTCAACCCGCGTTGGGCGGTGGATGAAAGCTTGTTCGCGCTGCCTTTGCCGCCGGTGGTCATCGGCGCGGGCGGCGCCGGTGCGCGCGTGGCGGCGGCGCTGCGAGGCAAGAGTGTGAAGGCCGTGGCCATCCAGCATCCGCGCATGGCGCTCTCAAGGTTTGATGCCATTCTGGCCGGCCGGCATGATGAGATTGAGGGGCCGAACGTGATTGTCACCCGCACGGCCTTGCACCGGGTGACACAGGCGCGGCTGGCGGCGGAGAGGGAAATCTGGGCGCCGCGTTTCGCGCATCTGCCCCGGCCTTTGGTGGCCGTTCTGCTGGGGGGCTCCAACGGGCGCTACAAATTTGAGGCGGCGGAGGCAAAAGCCCTGGCGGCACAGCTTGCCAGCATGATGCGCCAGGGCGCGGGCATGATGATCACGCCCTCTCGGCGCACGGCACCCGAGGTGGTGGCGGTTCTGCGCGAAGCTTTGGAGCCGCTGGGTGCGTGGATCTGGAATTTCACCGGTGAAAATCCCTATTTCGGGATGCTCGCCTGTGCGGATGCCATCATCGTCACAGCGGATTCCGTCTCCATGGTGTCGGAGGCCGTCGCCACCAGCGCGCCGGTATTTCTGGCGCGGCTGCCGGGTAAATCCGCGCGCATCGGCGCGTTCATGGATGCGCTGGTGCGGGACGGCAGGGTTAAGGATTTTGCGGGCAGGCTGGAGTTGTGGGATACAGCGCCACTGGATGACACGGAATGGGCGGGGCAGGAGCTGCGCCGTCGTTTGGGGCTTTAAGAGCAATGCTTGATATCGAAACCTTCGACAATAAGCGCGGCGGCAATGTGGTGTACAAAGCACTCTCCCACCCG